>NZ_CP157197.1:917500-1172310 GCF_039954865.1 Rickettsia sp. Oklahoma-10
CAGTAGAAGAGCTGCAAAGAATAGATTTTTCTAAATTTGATTTAGAGGAGCTATTTAGTGATTTACTTGATCATGCTAAAAGTAAAATAAATAAGAACTTTCCGCAGCAACTAAAAAACCAGATGCCTATAATGCAACAACAAAAATTTAATAATAATCATACTGATTCAAATTTATCCTATTAAAATGATGAAGTGGCTAGTAAACACGATAACTAAATCATCACTAGCCATTACATCACTAGTAATTATTTTATTGTTACTAATCAATGATTGGTCAAATCACGCATTTGCTGGTACTATAGACTTAAATGCTAATAGTATAAATAAAATGATAGGATTAGATTTAGCAAGCAACAATGAAGTAAAAGATAGCACTCAACCAAAAGGTTTTCTTTGGTATAATGAGGATCATGCTTACAAGCCAGAAATATTAAAATTTTCTCAAGATCAAAAAAAGCAAGAGCCAGAACTTGAGCTTTATGATCAAAGGATAGAAGCTTTAAAGAAGGAATTTAATAGAGCTAAGCGTAAAGCCTTAGATGATCCTACTCTTGAAAATGTCATTATTGCTCAAAGGTTACACAAACAAATTTTAGAAAAATCATATAAATTTGCTACCATGTGGCAGCTTGCTACCTTACTTGATTATAGTCTTACAAACGAGAATATACCTGCAAATTCATTGCATAAAAAATTATACGAGATAAGACAAGATAAAGACAGCAGCCAAAAACTAAGATTTTTAGCTAAGAATTGGGGATTAATTCTGCAAGTAAATCAAGGATGTAATTACTGCCAGGCATTTATCCCTATTGTAAGAGAATTTGCAGATAAATATGGCTTTCAATTAATTTTTGTAAGTAATAGTGAAACTAGATTTCAAGGGATACCAACCATTAAAGATACTGGTTTGTTACAAACACTAAATCCTGCAAAGCTTGTACCGGTATTATATTTAATCGATAGCAGCGGCATACAAATATATCCAGTTGCAAGAGGAATTATTAGTGAAGATAAAATTGCTGAAAATATTTTATTGGTAATTCAGCACTATAATAGACTAAAGGTTAATGATTATGATCAGTAACAATAAGTTTAGAAGAGTAATCTACATAAAGCATGTGATGCATATTCTCATGATAATTTTATTGTTACAAACAACAACAACTTATGCTTGGGATTTACAGGATGTATTTCAAGGCATGAGCGTTAATGTCACTAAACCTGGTTCATATCAATCCCAAGCTGCCGGCTATTATTATGCAGCAGGAGGGTTATCTATTAGAACTAATAAAACATCTTTTAATCCGATTTCTATTACCCCTCCCTCGTTAAACATGAGCTGTAGTGGTATAGATTCTTATCTTGGTAGTTTTTCGATTATTTCAGGTGAAGAGCTAGTTCAGCTAATGAAAAATATTGGTACGCAAGCAAAAGCTTATGCATTTTCATTGGGTCTTAAAACTTTTGCTCCACAAATAGAAAATGCCTTAAAAGATTTAAGAAATCTTGCTATGGAAATGAATCAATTTGCTAAGGGCGATTGTGAAATGACTAAAGCTATTTTCGCTTCCATTTTGCCTAAAGATTCAGCCATGAGAGAATCAGTTTGCAGAGATTTACAATCCAGCTCTGGCTTTGATTATTTTGCTGCCGGCAAAAAATGTCGTAGTGATTTAGAGCAGAAACAAGCTTTAGCGAATATCCAAAATCAAGATCCAGAATTAATGCTGACAAATTATAATATTTTTATCAAGGCAGCAGAAAAAGCAGGAATCCCTGAAAATATGAGAAGTGCCATCATGTCCATGACTGGAACTATAATAGTTCGAGATAATAATGTATATTTCCTTGAGTCACTTGCTCAAGATGAAAAGAGCTGGATTGCTCATTTAAAAGGCGGAGAATCTGCCTCAATTTATACTTGTGATAATAGTAATTGTTTAAACCCAGATCTAAGACGTAATATTACTATTGTTCTAGATCAATCATATCAAGGCAAGGCTAAAACAAAACTAGATGAATTAAAGAGCAAACTTACAAGTAATAACGAGTTTAGTAATGCAGACATATCTTTCCTATCTTCAATAGGGGAAGCATTTCCAATATATGATTATATTACTTTAGAAGCAATATCAGGAGTTACTATTTTAGATAGTTCTTCAGAATTAGTTGCTAGTTACAGTTTACTGCAGCATTTAAAGGAAGTAACCTCAGAGGTAAGAAAAGCAGTTACTATGCTCAAATCAAAGCAAGTAGCAGATCATCATTTAACCGCTTACTTAAAAGCTTTAGATAGAGTGCAACTTTTTGCTCAAGAAAAATGGAGTAATATGCTAACAAGTAGTGATCAGATTGATAGAAGAGCAAGATTAATAGAACAACATTTAATCGCTAAAGAGAGGGCTTAAGTATAAATTAAAATTAGATGAGCAAGCAGATAAGCAGGTACAAAAATAAGCAAAGAAGATAAAAATATAAAAAGAACATGACAGATTACGTAATACATACATTTGGTGGAGGAGATATATTATGGCAAGTTTTTAATGGCATAGGAAGAGTCTTTGCCTCAAATAGTGAGTATTTTACACCAGTAGGTAAATTTGCTTTGACAATTGGTGGAATTTGGGCAGCAACTCGTGCTATTTTTAGAGGTAATATTGGTATTTTTGCTATGGAATGGTTTTTTCCATCCTTATTTATTTTTATCTTTTTATTTGCTCCAAAAGCAAATGTGTGGCTTAAAGATGAAATATCAATGCAGGCTCCTGTAAAAATTGATAATATCCCAGTAGGTATTGCTTTTTTTGCTTCTATATCATCAAAAATAAGTTACTCTTTATCAGAGACGCTCGAAAAGCATTTACTTCCACCTGATGAAGGGTTATCAAGCAGGAAGAATGGGATTATGTTTGGAGCAAAAGCTATTGGTAAAATCAAGGACATTCAAATAGAGGATCCGGTAACTTTGACCAATACAAAAGAATTTTTAAGACAATGTTTTATGAAACCTTATATAATTGGTAATATTTTAGGTAAAAAAGCAGAAGCACAAAGAGCAAGTGACATCATTGCTTTTATCGAACAAAATATGCCCAATAATTTTGGTATTTATTATAAGGATCCAAGTAATTCTGCTATTTCTTTTAAAACCTGCAGGCAAGTAACTCCCTTGATTAAGGCAGCTATTAATAAAGAATTAAATGATAGGTTATTAACTAAATTTGCAAATGGTATAGGCATTAGCTCTGATAGGCAAGAGATATTATCTAGCAGATTAAAAACTATGACCTCTGATACTCTAAAATATCTTAAAAAAGAACAAACAGATATTCATCAGTGGATGAGACAAGCAATGCTACTTAATGCTAATCGTGAAGCTTATGATGATTTAAGAGAAAAATTCTCACTTTCTAGAATATATCCTCAATTAGTTAGTATGAATGCGACCCGCGGGTTATTTCAGCAATCCTTTTCTTACCTGATTGCAGGAGAGATGGCAGCAAATATCATGCCTATCTTACAATCAGTATTTTTTGCTTTGGTAATTTGTCTCATTTTCGTAGTATTTCCAATGTCAATGTTGCCCGGTGGTTATACTATCTTTAAAACTTGGATAACATTAATCATTTGGGTAACCAGCTGGCCAGTATTTTTTACTGTGATTCATTGTTTAGGGATGATTAGCCTAGCTGGTAAAGGCACAAGTCACTTTACTGGTTTAAATATCTTATCGCAAGGGAGTTTTTCAGAAATTCTGTTGCATGAGTTTGCAACATTTCAGATGTTAGCAGCTTCAGTTCCGATGTTATCCTGGGCAGTATTAAAGGCTTGTGCTCATGCAACTACTACTTTGGCCAATCAATTTTCTCCAGTACCGGTTGCAAGTAATATTGGTGCTAATATTGCTGATAATAACCTTGCTATGGATAATTATAGCATCGGTAATCGAACAATTGCCCAGCAAAATCTTACCCCAACTTTACAATTGGCAGGAGGAATTATTGATGATGGAGGAATGAGAGTAACCAGTACTGATAGTGGTAGACAAGTACTGACTCAAGCAGTAGACTCACTTGTTAATAACTACCGCTCTTCTAAATTATTACAGGATAGTTATCAATCTCAGTTTATGAGCTCACAAAGTTATCTTGACTCATTAAATGATAGATATAGTAATTTAACTACTACAGGTAATTCTATGGCAACTGAGATAGGAAAAAGATTAAGCTATGAAGAAGCAAAATCTATAGGTATTACTGATAGCCAGTATCTAGCCTTGCAGCAGATGAATTCAGATAGCATCGCTGCTACTGATCATACTGGTAGCAGTAATAGAAAGGGAACTAGTACTAGTGCAAATATAGGTTTAAATGTACCTAGCATAGGAGGAGTAACAGTTCGAGCAGATAATGATCAAGGAAAAGAACGAGGAAAATCAGTAAATCAACAGCAATCATATAATGAAGCATTATCTAAGATTAAAAGTGCTACTAAAGATGGCAGATTAGGTCATACAAATAGTGATCTGCAATCACTTAGTAATAATCTTAATAGTAACTTCTCTGAGCAACAATCTGTAGGGCAAGAAATAACTAGAACTAAACAAAATATCGAGCAATTAAGCTATAACATGAACTATATAGCACAAAATTCTGCCTCTATTGATCGTAATTTAAATGAATCAGTATTAAATAGCATAATTGCCAAAAATATTCCTGGAGTAAGTAGCAAAGAGCAGGCTGCTATGTGGGCAAGTACTCACCAACAAGAAGCCGAACAAATCGCTTTAGATATAGCTAAAATCAATAATATTATACCGCAAGACTTAAGTTCTGTAAGTAGCATCAATATTCCATCTAAAGAAAACTTGCGATCAAGTTTTGATAAAAATACTAAACAGTTGAATGACCAAGCTGCTATTAGTAATATTGATGATAGAAGAAATGATGTTTATGATAAAAATGTAGAACAAATGCTAATTCAGAGTATAGATAATAATGAAATAGAAAAAGTAAAGATTCTTGAGCAGTTATCTGATAAAGTAAAAGATAAGAAGGCACAAATTGAAGATGAATTTAATAAAACTCCTGAATCAACGATTGTCAGAACTGGCCAGCAAATAGCAGATAATCTTGAAATAAGTAGCAAAGCGATCAAGAAAAGAAATATTAAATTACCAGGCCATAAAAATGAAAATAATTGAGAAAAAATTTATGCAAAACATCGAAAAATTAGCATTCATATTTATCTTATCATTAATATTTTTCAGTAGTGCTTTTGCAGAAAACTTGATCAATCCTACTAATGCAAAACAACAACAAATCGAGCAACAAAGCAAAATTCAGGATTCAAATATTTTAGCTGAAGAATATTTAAATATTGGTAAATCTTTTTATAAATTAGGAAAATATCAAGAAGCAATAAAAAATTTTGATCTTGCACTAAAATATAATTTGCATTTTGCGGTAGCATATAATAATAAAGGTAATTCTTTAAGTAATTTAGGAAAGCATCAAGAAGCAATAGAAAATTGTGATCTTGCCTTAAAATATAACCCAAGATATCCAGAAGCATATTATAATAAAGGAATATCCTTAATGTCTTTATGGCAACATCAAGAAGCAATAAAAAATTTTGATTTAGCTATTAAATATAAATCAGATTATGCAGATGCTTATAACAACAAGGGTGCAGCTTTAATAAACTTAGGAAAATATCAAGAAGCAATTGAAACCTGTGATATAGCTATAAAATATCAGCCCCATTGTGTAGAAGCATACTATAACAAGGCTATCTCTTTAAACATATTAAAAAAATATCATGAAGCAATAGAGAATTGTGATTTAGCAATCAAATATGATCCTACTTATACAGCATCATACTTAGAAAAAGGAATAGCTCTTAGAAAATTAGGTAAATATCAAGAAGCAATTAATAGCTATGATCTAGCTATTAAGTATAAATCTGATTATGCTGAAAGTTACTTAGAAAAAGGAATTACATTGATTAGCATGGGAAAAGAAAAAGAAGCTAAAGTAAATTTTCACTTAGCTCTTAAATATAAACCTAATCTTATGACAGAATATACAGAAATAATTAAAGCTTTAAGAAAACTAGGTAATGATCTTATGGCTGACGAGTTTGAAGAAAAATTAAAGATAATGCAAGATAATTTGTAATTTGATGCAACAAAATCAAAATAATTTTACTCGTGGTTCACAGATTTTTGCTCATCAGATGAGAATGCTTGGGCAAGGCAGTATTAATGCTTTAACTATTGGATTAATATTTACTGTAGTTTGGCTAATGTGGCGTACATATCAGAAATTGTCCTTAGTAAGCTTATATTATTTTATCATAGAGCGATACGCACAATTAAAACTTGCCATAGGAGAGTATTTTTACCCTATAAGCCAAATAGGTATTAAATTCTATTATTTAGAACAAAAAGCTTGGGTTTATCGTAATGCTGAAGAATTTGTGCATAAATTTTGGCATGTTACACCGCATTCGCATAATATCAATCAATTTGGGCAATTCTTATTGCATTCAGCTTGGCCAGAAGGTATTATTGTTTTTACTATTAGCATGTTTACTGCCATCATCTTTTTTATGTATCGAGGTAAAAAAGCTGTTATACAAGATAAGATCAGGGGAGCAGATTTGGTGGAAGCAAAAACTTTAGCGAGAATGCTTCATAAAAACAAACAAGCTGCTAATATTTGTTTTTCTGGATTGCCATTAGTTAAAAATATCGAAAGGAGGCATATTCTTATTACCGGTACTACTGGTAGTGGTAAAACTAATATGTTAAATGAGCTATTACCTCAGATTAGAAAAGAGCAAGGTAGAGCAATTATTGTTGATTTAACAGGTAGCTTTACTGATCGATTTTTTGATCCCAAATGTGATAAGCTACTTAATCCTTTGCAAGAGAATACAGAGCATTGGTTGCCTTGGAATGATTGTCATGAAATTTGGGATTATAATGATATGGCAAGTAACTTTAGTAACTATAATCCCAAATTAGATGATTTTTTTGCTAAAAGTGCTGAGTTGGTACTCGCTGAAGGATTAAGATTATATCAGGATAGTAAAGACATCAAAAAGCTAATAAATACTATTCTTTATGCAAATAATAAAGAATTTGCAAAAAGTTTTAAAAATAGTGCAGTATCTGGTATAATTAGCAGTAGTGCCCCTGAGACTTCTTCAGGTATTCAAGCAACTGTTAGTAAAAATATTGAAGTGTTGCAACATTTAAAGCCTAAAGGTGAGTTTAGTATTAGAAAGTGGTTTACTGCGGACAAAGGTTGGTTATTTATAACTAGTACTCCTAATCAAAGAGTAATGCTTCGACCACTTATTGCTGCATGGATTAGCATAGCGATAAAAGCATTAATGAATAGGAACATCAATAATACTCATAGTAATATGTGGTTTGTGATTGATGAGCTGCCAGCTTTACAAAAGATATCTTCACTCCCTATAGCTTTGGCTGAAAGCAGGAAATATGGTGGCTGCGTTGTTGCAGGTATGCAAAACATTCATCAATTAGAGGAGATATATGGTTCTGCTGGAACAGCTTCAATGCTTGATTTATTTGGTAGCAAATTTATTTTTCGGGTAAGTGATCAACAAACAGCACATAAATCAGCTTTAATGCTTGGTGAGCAAGAAATTATTGAAACTCAAGAGAATCTCTCTTATGGTGCTAACTCCATGCGTGATGGAGTAAATATGCATAGCTTAGAGAAAAGAAAATTATTAGTAATGCCATCTGAAATTATGAATCTAGAAGATCTTACCTGTTATGTAAAACTTGCGGGTAACATCCCAATTACTAAATTACAAATGAATTTACAAACTTGATTTAAATGCAAAAATATAGAAACCATTTTAATGGTATTTTTAAAAGATTTCAATTGTTTGATAGGGGATTACCTTATAAAGAAAAATCCTACTATAATGCCCCTTTAAATCGCTAATTTAGTCCGTCCGCCAAAACTCTACAGACCTTATAGATACTAGGTTTTAAGGCAAAAAGTAATAGTAAAATCCATAAGAAAATGAAAGGTTTTATATCAAAAGCTTATGGAAATACAAAAAAATGGCAACGAGAAAATTGAGTACGTTTTGGGACATAGTGTGTTTTTTGATACAAAAATTTAAAATTAGCCCTCAAAATCATAGTAATTTCAGAATTTTTTATAAATTATTTTTCAAACAGCAGAGTAAATTTTACAAGAAATATGTTTACTCTAAAGAACTAATAAAAGCTTCATCAAGACCGGTTACACTAGAAATTAAAGAAACATTACAACCTTGAGTTAACATTTTCTTTGCTACCTCTACTGCTTTATTATATTCCCCTTCAGCTTTACCTTCAGCTTTACCTTCAGCTTTTCCAATTTGGATACCTTCAGCTTTTCCAATTTGGATACCTTTAGCTTCACCAATTTGGATACCTTTAGCCTCACCAACTTGTAAGCCTTCAAGAATACCTATTTCTTTCCCTTCTTGTTGCCAATGCTCTGCTAAACTTCTCATAAGCCTTGTTCCTATTTCTGGATTCAACTTTGTTGATAATAAATTCTCTAGCTTTATTTTATCAGCTTGCTCTATCTTTGTCAAAGTATAATATAATATCATTTCTAGATAATCATAACCTATCGTTATTTTGGTTAATTCCGGCAATATATCTGATATTTCTTGCCATCTTTTTAATAATTCCCTCTCATGTATATGCTTGAGAAAAAATTCTAATATTCCCGACCATATTCTTTGTTTAAACTCTTCATCTGGTATTTCATGGACATTCACTAATTGGTAATCATTAATCCATAATTCTCTTGCTAATTTGTTATTGGCAAATAAATCCCACAAATTCCTTGCAACATTATATTTCTCCTGACCATTGAAAAATATCATCGGGTATACCAACGGTAAAGTCTTAGCTTTAGGATTTTGTATTAAATATCGCTCACAAATATTAATCATATATTTAAAAAGCCTAAAAGCCATAAAATGATCTGCTTTTGATTGATGTTCGACAAGCAAAAATAAGTAGCCGTCTTGTTTATCAAATTTGCATGAGAATAAAACATCAGAGATAGAATCTTTTAAAGAACTTTCTACAAATGTGGTGTTCTCCATTGCTAAACTAGGAAAATCTATTAAACTTTTAATATTTGGGGGCAAATGTGCATTAAAGAACTCATGGGCAACTAGAGGATTCTCAAGTGCCTTACGAAATATCTTATCATGCTTAGCTTTCTTCTTATCCTTATCTGGATCACCAAGCAGGTTTCCTTGTTCACTCATATATTTACATTTTTTGAATTGGTAAAATATTATTACACTACACTCTAAACTCTTATTCCTTGATTTAGCTTGATCTCAGATACTTGCTTTACCGCACTTCTTATTTCTTTACCTATTTCTGAGCTTGGACTTACATATTGCATTACTTGTTTATCTCTTCCTATGGCATTTAAGTAATCTTCAGGGACTAGATGGCTTTTGCCTTGAAAATCATATACTACTATATCAGAAAATTTCTTATCACCAAGATTATAATTAGGATTAAATTTATTCTTCATAATTTGTAAATCTTTCTGTATCTTCTGCTCTATTGCTGCTATGCAAATCTTGTTACTGTAGAGCAGACAAGAATCTATACCTTTTTCTCTGTAGATTTGTATTGCGGTATTGATATTCTCTGCTGTGCCAAACTTTGCTAAAGCTTGTATTTGCTGTTGCTGCAAATTATTTAGTCCGTTATTATCGTTATTTACCATTTTTGAAAATAGTAATTCTATAGACTGAAATTGTGATTTTCTATCATCACTTGCTTTTAAGGATGATTTAAGTTCAGCTACATTGCTAGCTACTGTTAATTTTGCTATTTCAGGCTCTAGAAGATTTCTAATAGATTCTGCTCCTTGAGATTTTAGCACATCATTAAAATCTCCTGTCTCGAGTGGTCGTATTATTGCTACTGCTGCTCCTTTGCTAATTAATTCGTCCTGAGCCTTAATTATGGTACGAACTGATACTGCGTCTTTGCCGTCATTATCGGCAGCAATTATTATTCTCTCTCCTTTGATAGGCTCATAGTTCCTGATGTTATTTACACCTAAACTACAAAGAATTTTGCCTTTAATACCAGCTTCCCCAATGCTTAAAGCCGTCTCTACCCCTTCTGCTATAATCGTTATATTACTAACTGAATTATTGCCATCTTTACTGCTTTGTACATTCCTGCTTTGTACGTTCTGCTGTTCGTTATTTTTATTAATTTCAACAAAAGAACCTCTGATTCTACCAAATGAACGTTTATTAACTTCTATACTCGCTTTTGCCCCTGTTTCTTTATTTAAATAAATAGCTTGACCTCCGGTAATATTGCCATCTTTATTTCTTACAAAAGCAATTAATGCAGGATAATATTGTTTGCTATTACTGTCCCACATCATATTGGTTCTAAGATCATTACTTAGTTGGTATCTTGTTAATACTTCTTTAATTCCACGATGTTCTGATAAATATCTTTTTGCTACATTATTTGGCATAACATATTTTATAGAATCTGATTTTTCATATAATCCTATAGCTCTCTTAATTTTTGCTATTTCAGCATATTGCTCTGTTTGAGTTTTAATTTGTTGATTTTTGTCTGCTGCTAAATTTGCTGCTAGATCTTTACCTCCGTTGGTTGACATACCAACCATATCTTGTAAATATTTCTTAGCTTCTACAAAATCACAATTTTTTTCTCTTTGTACTAAGGTAAATAGATCTCCTCCCTCGCCTTTACTAAAATCATACCATCTGCCGGCTTTACTGCCATGTATCTTCATCACTATTTTGCCATCTTTCTCCCAGCGGAGTAACTGGCTATTTGATAAATGCTTATTTGGACTACCTAGTAAATTTCTTCCTATTTCTTCTGCTTTAAATGATAATCTTTGCTTTAATTCTACAGCTTCTTGTTTATTAACAGAATTATAATCTATTTTTTTCTTGACCATAATATCCTCTTGTAACTTAACACTTATTGTTGTATCTTGTTTATTACAATTCGTAAGGTTATAAGAAGAGCTTTTTTGCTCTTCTTGGGCTTTATGGCTTGTGGCAAAATTTGAGCTAGTGCTTCTTAGGATTTCTAGTACTTTAGCCGGTGGCTCTGACTTTACTTTTGGTTGGTAATAGTTATCATTACTATGTAATCTATCCTTAATATCTTCTACTATCCCTTTAAACCAATTACCTACTTTATCTATAATATTAGGACTCTTATTTTCTTGATCTTGAATCGCTACTAATTCTTCTAAAGTTTTAAAGTTAATGCTAGATAGCCTATTATCTATTTTACTAAGTTGTGATATTAAACTTGCTATATTTCTTGTACTGTCCTTATTATAGTAGAGTTTTACCTCTTCTATATGTCTAGTCATGGCTACATAAGAATTTCTGCTATTTCCTGCTAAATTATGTAATACATAGACATTTTTAATTGAGGCTCCTTGTGCTTTATACACTGTAGAAGCATAGCCATGTTTAAAGCTTACATCTTGAGGATTAAATTCTATTTCTTTCCCGCTATCTGTTTTAGCAATAAATTTATCATTACTTACTGAAGTTATCGTTGCAAATTCACCATTTTCTATTTGTAAATCTTTATTTGTACTTTTAAACAAAATACGATCTCCTGCCATATAATCTTCATGCTTTTCAGATGATAGATAACGTCTATATTCTTTACCGGTAAGTAAGCCTCTAGCTTTTAGTAACTCCCTGATGCCTTGATTAATACTATCTACTTCAGCATTACGCATGGTAATTATTAAACGCTCATTTAGAGCAAATTTGCTGTTGCTCCAATCATTAATTAATCTTGCCATTGATTCTTCTAGCGTATGATCAATCTTTAAACCATCATGTTGTGCAAGTAAACGCAAGCCACCAGTAATATCTGATCTTGCAAAGCATGAAGCCATTTCTCTTGCCCATGCTTTACTCTGTCTTCTAATTCTACTTAACTCATATGAGCCAAATTTACTAGCCAATACTGCAAACATTCCTCCTCGCTCAACGGAAGTGAGTTGTCTCTCATCTCCAGCCAGTATTAGATTACAATTGTTACTCCTTGCTACTTTTAGTAATTCTAAATAATCACTATTACCTACCATCCCTGCTTCATCTACTACTAGCAGGCTATTTCTTGGTAGATCAGCTTTGCCATTATATAATTTAAATAAAAATCCTTTTACTGTATAACATTGCCGGTAACCTTTACTTTTAAGCTCTGATGCTGCTTTATGAGTAGGACTAAGCCCTATAATATTTTGCCCATGATTAGTGGCAATTTTATAAGCCTGCACAAGTACTTGTGACTTACCGGTACCGGCTCTACCTTGTAAAATCCTAATCCCTTGATTATTAATTAAAATATGCTGTAGACTTTCTCTTTGTGCTTCATTAACACTTGCAAGATTATCGATAGCACTTTTAAGCTTAATAATATTATTAAAATGAATCTGGTTATTTACCTTATATGCTATTCTAAGTAACCTTAATTCTTCATCCCTTATGTCTTTAGTAGTATAGTATTTAGTATCCGTGCCATCTTCATTATATAGTTTTACCAGCCTATCTGAATTTAATACCTCCCTTATTAGTTTTGACTTTTCTACTTCTTCTGGAATCTCTTTTATTGCTTTTTCTATATCCAATTTAGTAAAAATAGCTTGATGACGAATAATACGATTTAACACTCCATCACTATTTTTAATAATTTCCAGATGAGCTAATTTACATATTTTATTTTGCTCAGCTATTTCATTGATAATACTTCGCATTCTAGTAGGACCAACATGCTGCTGAGGCATAAAACTTATCGGGTCTACTTGGATTTCTAAACCTAACTTAGCAAAATATTTATTGATTACTTCTTTAACTCTCTTATGTATTATTTCCTCCTCTGGGATAATGAATGCTTTGCCCTTAACTTTGGCAAATTTAGGATTTAAATCTACTGCCTTAGCTCCTAAAGATTTACCATCTTCTGTGAATCTTCTGGTAGTAACAAGCAAATGGGCATGCCAATTCTTATCTCCATCATGTGGCTGATGAATATCAATTTGAACTCCTAGACCATTCTTTACCCACCCCATCTCTTCGATTATTTCATGAGTAATGGCTATCCTATCATTTAAATCTAGCTCTTTATCATCAGGCAGTGCTATAACTATATCTTTTAATAATTGACTATTTTTTCTTGTCTCTAGACGTTCTACTTCATTCATCAAGACCCTTGGGTCTTTAAATCTTTTATCTACATAATTAGGCAATAATACTGCATGGTAAACATTATCGCCTTTTTTGCTAAAATTATAAGTAACGTTAGTTCTCTCATCTTTAATAATCAGCCTGGCATTATAGGCAGCTTTCAGGCAAGCATTTCCTCCTGAACTCCTACTCACTATTTCTATTCTTGCAAACTGTATTGCCATGATTCTTCTTATGATTATTACAATCCTGCATTACATTAGCATGAATGTTTTTCATCATCCATTGAATCAGCACAAATAAGCAAATAATAAACCTTCAGGTTTATATATTGCGTTAACCTCGCTCTAAAGAGCTTTGTTAAACCAAAACTTACGCTATGTTTGATATAATGCCCATGAATTAAGGGATATTATGAAGTGCTTCACTATAAAACATTGCTGTGTAATAAGAGTTTTTAGCATATTTGCTATAACATAGCGTAAGTTTTGAAACCTTTGTTGCTTACGTTCCTTAACTAAATATTTGTCTTTATTGATCTTAGTTTTGCTGGTTCGGTTAGGTATGGGGATTATCTTGATCTTGAATGGCTTTTTTATTCCATCACTAATCTTAGACTATGCAATCTTAGAGTTGTATCCAACATTAGTCTGTTTTAGAAAAAAATTTGTAGAATTTCTGTAGCACTTATAATTATGAAGTTGACTTCCACAATTTATTGATGATTCATGATGATTATAACAATAAAAAATGAAAACTATCTATATGGATAATGTCATAAAACGTAGATTGAAATTAGAACAAAAAAAAACTCAAATTATTACTGAAGAAGCAAGACTTAAAATTCAAGAAAGAAAAGCTCGTACTCGTCGTTTAATTGAAATCGGCGGCTTAGTTGTTAAAGCTAAACTTGATGATTTACCCACTAACAGTTTACTAGGAGCTTTTGTTTCTTTAAAAGAAAAATTAATACAAAATCCTAATATCCAAGATCACTGGACTAAAATCGGCAAAAATATTTTTGATCAAAAATTAAATAATTAACGTCCATTATCTTAATGGGACTGTTGAAAAAGTTTTAAGTAATTTAAATACATTATAGTAAAATAAATTAAAAGTTATACTATATATGCTTATTTATCAAAACTACAGTGGTTTATACAAACAAAATGACTACAAAAATACTTTTTCAACAGTTCGCTGATATTAATACACATAACACTTTCAGGAGTTTCGCATTTAGCAAAATTGCGTATCAGCTAAAAGCCATCCGATGGATAGTCCACTTTTCGCTTTTCGCATGTTCCGTTACGGCAATCCAAATGATGACAAAGATTCTCAAGTATCTGCTCATATGCAAGGAGTTGTGACATAGTCCAATTAAATCGACTCAAAATATTATAGGCATTATTGATGTTAATATTAATATAAGCTGTATTAAACCTATAATTAGAGAGTAACTTTCTTAATCTTGTTTCCTGTGTCTTTTTATATTCATCGTGGTTTGCTGTACCAAATTCTGCTATATTATGCATCTCTCTGCTACGTATTTGTATTTCTATATTACGTTTATAGATATTAATTATGACATGTAAGGAACGGTAGCCATTATCCTTAGGATTAGTAATATAGTCTTTAAACTTCTTTACATCAACAGAATAAATATTGTAAATAATATCTAATACTTTATAACAGTCTTCTTTTTTATTAACTATAATCCTAAAAGCAATTAGGTCCTTCAATTCTTTCACAGTGGTAGCTTTTTTAAATATCTTCTTTAAAACAGAACAAGGAGATTTTAATCTGTAATGTATTTCAGCAGCTATATTAGCTTTATATAGTTTAGTGCTAATAGCAGCTATGATATTATGTAAATCATTAGTATTTATACCTTGCATAATTAACATTTATAATAAATTATAATACGTTTGTTATAAAATAATCAGCTTTTGATCCCTGTAATTAACTATTAACTCCACATTAGTACACTAAACTCCATAAAGAGATATAACTCTTGGAACTTTACTTTTAAATTTATGGAGGGAAAAAGCTGATTATTTTACAGTAACTTAAGTACAATATTTAACTCCCTGACCTTACTAATTTGGTAGAATGTATTAAAACTTAAATTAGAATTATTACAACTCTTAAAAAAACAGTAAGTATTATACATAAGTAAAAAACACGTAGATATTAATGTAAAAATTTATCTATTAAAGACCTCTGAAAATAACTGAATTAAGTAGTCAATAATAAGAAAGAGATATTAATGAAGAGATTATAATCATTAAGAATTATTAGAATGGATATATTTACAGTTGTTGGAAGAGACAGATTAAGTAAAGATAATGTACTTAAGTTAGAACAAATAATTAACTGGAATCAAGTAAGTAATTATTTAAAGAACAGTAAACTGAGATCTGACTTAGAACCTGTCTTGAAAGACTAATTATCTAATTACATAGTACTTCAACATGTTACTTTTTTAGTACTATTTTATGTCTAAAAAATTTACATGTTTTAGCAAAATTACTGTTTTTTATATAGATTTTAAACTGTTTGTTATGAATTAGTGTATTATTGTTGTTATCAATCCACTTTCAAGACAGCCTCTTAGGCAGGATTGGTTATAGCGAGTGATTGTTATTTAAATGTATCCTATTAGGACAATTATATAATTTAACGTGAATAGCGAATTAAAATAAGTCAAGAATTAAGGAAAGAGTCGATAGACGGTTTGTTAGGTAGTAACTGGTAATTGATAAGAGAAGCGATCATGTGAGAGAAGGCATTTTTGACTGATCCATATATGACGATGTCTTTTAACCTTATAGAATAATAATAGTTTAAATAAATTAGATTTTATGGAAGATAAAGACTATGTGTCCGCAAGAAATATATGAAAAACATTTACGTGTAATTAACAATATTAGATTTACATCAAGAGAAATAGATGTAATAGCATGCATTATGCATGGGAAGAACATAAAAGGAGTAGCTAATTTTTTATCAAATGAGGATAAACAGGTTGAGACAAGAACTATTGAAAGTCATATTTCTAACATCAAACGGAAAATAGGAACAAATGTTCGAGAGGGCATTATAAACTTTATGGAAAAGTCCGATAAATATAAACTAATACAAAGTTACTATTTAAGTTTATTAATTCAACAAGAATTTAAAAAAAACTTAAAGGAAATTTTAATATTAACAAAGCCTTATAATATATCTTTTTTTATTGTTTTGCAGATGCTAGGAAACAATGATTTAAACTGGATGATTTATAAGATACGTAGGGATTTACAACTTGTAGGCATAACAGTTTTTATAGAACTGCGAGAATATTCTGATAATGTTCCTATAGTTCTCATGCATAAGGGGACACATGGCGAAGATAAAAAGCAATGTACTATCTATGTTTTATCTGTAAATAAAACTAATATACCTAAACGACAATCTATTGTTATGTCTAATGATCAGGATATATCTAAAGTATTTTTCCTTACAACACAGGAAAAACAAGGTTTAGAATTTTTACCTAAGCGAACTAATTTTGAATATATTAATCTTTCTCTATCCAAACAATATCATTTTATTTTTTTAGAAATTATCACAAAAGTTTTTTCTAATACAAATGTAGAGAATATTATTGTTAAGTTCAGGGAAAGATATAATAATATTATGTCAAATCAGACTAGTTTAGTTGCCCCTCACTCCTATTTGACAGACAAAAATATTCAAGCTAAAGTTAGGAATATTTATTTACCAATAGTTGGTGTATTGGTTTTGATTATTTGTGGTACTTATCTTTTAATATTTGACCCAGCTGTTAGAACAACGGTTAAAAGTCAAAAAGCAGAAATGCCTTACCTTAAACCACAAGAATCAATAATATTTCCTAAGAATGTGACTACTTGGAATATACCTAGACAAGATAACGTTTTTGTTGGTAGAGAAAAATTATTGAATAATTTACACAATAAATTACGTCAGAATCATACACCAGAAGGAATAAGTAATGTGGCAATTAGTGCATGTGCTGGACTTGGAGGAATTGGAAAAACACAATTAACTTTGCAATATGTCACGCACACAAAACATCCGTATACATTTAAAGCTTGGTTTCCTGCAGAGAACATTGATGATTTGTATAATAAATATATTGAATTCGCTAAGCTATTAGGATATACAGAAAACATCTATACAAAAGAAAACATTATCGCTTATGTTAAACAATGGCTAGTTGATAATCCAGGATGGCTTTTAATTTATGATAACGTAAATAACTATCGTGAAATTGCACCATTTTTACCAGAAACTGGGGGACATGTAATTTTAACAACTCGTCAACGTCATTGGCCAACAAAATTTTCAATATTGCCCATTGACGTCATGACAGAAGAAGAATCTATTAAAACAATAAAGACTTTAATACAGCGAAATGTGGCATTAGAAGAAGAAAATGCTATAAGGGAATTAGTAGAAATTTTAGGATATTTACCCTTAGCACTAGTACAAGCTAGTGCTTATATTAAGCAAAAACATATTGCTATTCCAGAATATTTAGACCTTTACAAGAAGTATGAATCAGAATTATTATCAGATAATTCTTTTTTAGAAGAGACAAATAATTATAGTTACCCAGTGGCAGTAACCTGGAACATTACCTTAGATGAAATTGTTAGAGATACTAGAATTAACAATGAACCACCAATAGCTATTGAACTTTTAATAGTATGTGCTTACTTAGCACCAGACAAAATCTCTCGAAAACTATTGCTTACATGGCTGCAAACTGCTCATCCTGATTTATCATCGCCAGAATTAACATTAAATAAACATATTGCTCTATTATGGCAATATTCCATGATCAATTATGATAACGATAATAATATTTCCCTCCATCGTCTAGTACAAACAGTTTTACGTCATCAGTTCGATAAGATACTAAATAAAAACAATAATATGTATCCTACCTTAAATTTAAGGTGGTTTGAATCCCTATTACAATTTTTTATAGATAATGAGCAAGAATTTAAACTAACTAATTCTTTTCAACAAATTATTGAAACTAGTCAGCACTTTAAAACTCAATTTCAGGATAAATATAATGAAAATCTTATAAAAATGGATTTGATGGTTGCTACAATCTACTATTATCAAGAAAAGTATACAGATTTTCTAAAGATACTTGATCAGGTTAATGCATATTTGCAGAAAATTGACGGCTTAGAAATGTTAAAATGTGAAATGCTAGCCTTATATTCAGCATATTTTTATAAAATCGGTAATTATCATGAGGCTGAAGAAAAACTAAATAAAGCATTTGATGAGTACAATAATATAAAAATAAATAATTCAGAAAAAGACAATGATATGAAAATATTGAAGGCAAGATTAGTGTATCATAAAGCCAATCTTGTCTTAGAGAAAAGTAAAAAAACAGATAAAACTAATATAAATACACTAGAAATAGAGAATGCTATTAAATCAATTCAAGAATCAATGATTTTATTTAAGGCAGCTAATAGAACTAAAGGTTTTTTATTATCAATTAGATTGTATGGACAACTACTTATTTTAACTAACCAAGTGGATAAAGTAATAATAGAGTTTAATAAATACAATAACTTAATTGAGCAAACATCTGATTACATGATAAAAATGCTTTTTTATATAACTTATTCAGATGCTTATTTTAGCAAAGGCGATTTCAACAAAGCTTTGGAATATTGTGGTAAAGCTAAACAACAAGCAGAGAAATTACATCTTAACAATAAATTAAATTATCTTAACAATCAAGAGAAAACTATTAAAGCATCACTGCAATAAAATTGAATAGCATTCTATAGTTAAGTAAATTCAATTAGGTATAATAAAGAGTATTAAGTCCGTCCGCTAAAACTTAAGAAAATATCGCTTTAGGCACTAATTCCCAAAAATAGTGCGATTTTAGAGCAAATTACTATGATTTTGATGGCTGATTTCAAATTTTTGTATCAAAAAAACACCATATTTTCCAAAACGCACTCAATTTTCCCATTGCGATTTTTTCTTATTTCCATAAGCTTTTGATATAAAACCCTTCATTTTTTTATGGATTTTACTATTACTTTTTGCCTTACAACCCTATTGCCTACAAGGCTTGTAGAGTTTTGGCGGACGGACTATTAAAGATATTTATTGCATAATAACAATTTACCGTTATTGTGGAGTAAGAGGAGAGAATGGGACTGTGTTATTATATAAATTTAATTTTTTGTAATTTGTAGTTATATTTAAACAATGTGTGTGTAATTGTCTTGCAACTTTTGGTATTTTGAGATAAGTAGCAAGAGCTAAGAAGACCTGTAAAGTTTCTAAAATTGTTTTCTGTTCTTTTTTATGGGTTTTAGCTCCTATTGTTTGTACATTATGTAGCCGATCAAATAACTTAATTAATAGCAACTCTTTTTTCTTCTGCTGATATAATATTTTAACCACTTCTGCTGCACTAATTTTTTTATCCTTTTTAACTCGTGTTAAATCTTCAACTTGACCTGCGATTTTATAGCCAAACTCTTTTACTATCATTTCTTTAGTAAGTAATGTATCTTCAATACAATCGTGCAATATGCTAGTTACTATGATATCTGTTCTAAATAAATAATCAGAAACCATGTATGCTACTTCTAAAGGATGTGAGTAATAGAATTCTCCTGTTTCTCTCTTTTGCCTGCCATGATACTTTTTAGCAAAATAAATTGCTTTTTTAATTTTATTAAGATCAACCATGTTCTTAGACATCTTATTAATAAGCATGATCTTCGTTAATAGCCTTTTACTATATCGGCAATTTGATAGATCTGTAATTTTTATTTTGTCTAGCTCAAGATCTATACCTTTAGGTAAATTTAACTTTCCTGTAATAGGATCTATAGTTTTTTGATGATTTTCTTGACTTCTTGCCATATATCCTTCCTTACTATAATTTACTTAAGTGTAGCAAGTGAAGTACAATAATCAAGAAAATCATCATTATTAGTTAATACATAATCATCAAAACCTTATCAATATCAACATTATGTATCATAAATCAGATCATCAAGAAGAGGTAACTTAATTGGTATATTACAGACAATAGTAGTACTTTTACCTTTTTCACTTGTTACTTCAATCTCTCCATTTAGCTCACTAATTAGACGCTTTACAAAACTTAATCCTGATCCAAGTCCATTATATTGCATAGCAACATCAAATTTATCAATCTTTTCATGAAGATGTTGCCTGATTTCTTTAGACAAACCAACACCACTATCATGCACCATAAATTGGAATACCATTTCTCTGTTTTGTTGTTCTGATTCTGAAACGGCTGGACTAATAGCAAACATGTTCACTGTTACCACAACTTTACCTTCTTTAGTAAAGTTAATAGAATTATCTATTAACTGCTCTAATATTGCCCCTATTCGATAAGTATCACTAATTATAGCATTTGTTAAATCATACTGAAAATTACAAGATAAATTTAATCCCTTACGTTGAGCTATTGGCATCGCTTTATCAATAATCTTATTTACCAACTGTTTTGGATCAAACTTATTAAAAACTATAGGAGGTAATCCTGAATTATTCTGTAAATAACTAAGTATATTGTTATAATAATCCAGTAATTCTTCAGCACAATTTACCACACTAGCTAAATAATCCTTTTTTTCAGGATGATCCTCTATTTCATAAAGGGCTGTTACTAATGAAAAAATCCCATTACATGGAATCTTTAATCCATGTACCATATTTTGCACCACATCTCTTTTAAATAACTCAGATTCTTTCAATTTATTATTTGCTTCTTGTAACTCTAATTTATATTTAATTATATCAGTATAATTTGTGATCGTCGAGTTAATGATATTCTCTTCTTGCTGATATGGTATTAATGTGACAGATATGGGAGATAATTGAAGATTCCAATTTGTTTTAGTAATATTATGATTATCTTTTGGTTGATTTTGATTATTAATTGTCATAGCATCTCCTTGCTGTTAAAGTTCAGAAAACAGCTCAGAGGTTAAAGTGCTAAAATTTTGTAGTTTTTAATTTAACCTCTGAACTAGAACTGCACCACGGCTGCTCTTAACAAGGACAGATATCCTAACTATTCCATGAAGTACAGAGGATTTAAGAGCTTTTTTGACAGATTTCTACACAATTTAATAAAGAGCTGCATAAATGAGACACAGCTAAATTACTATTATTTGTTAGCTCAGATCTTTGTCTATTACATACAAATCAAAACTAGTATTAATGATGTTACAGAAAACATCAAGAATTCCTTGAAAATCCCTTGTAATACAGTATTTTGCTGGCATTTAAACCTATTTTATACTATAATTTAGTATAAATATTTTAATAATAATTTCATGTCAGTAAAGAACTCAGATAAATCACAACCATTCCTACAATGGGTTGGTGGTAAAAGAAAAATTGCCGATCAATTAATTAAGTTTCTTCCATCAACACTGAATAACTACTATGAACCATTCCTTGGTGGTGGGGCTTTATTTTTTCAAATTAGAGATAAATTTAAACAATGCTATTTATCTGATATTAATCTAGAGCTAGTAACTAGCTATAACGCAATAAAGAAGAATCCAGATAAGGTCAGTAAACTATTAGACTCTCATAAAGAAAAACATTCCAAAGAGCATTATTACCAAGTTAGAAGTAATAATGATAGTAATGACCCAGCAAAAATTACTGCAAGATTTATCTATCTTAATAGATATTCATTTAAAGGCATTTACCGGATTAATATTGATGGGAAGCCAGCTCAAACTTTCTCTGGTAGAAACTATAGTAAATCTGATATTGCTTCTCGATTAAAACAGTGTAGTCAGCTTTTAGCTGACACATCTATTTGTGCTATGGATTTTTCTTTCATTGAACCACAACAAGATGATTTTGTTTATTTTGATCCTCCTTATCATAAATCAGGTGAGAAGTTTTATACCAGATTACCCTTTGATGAAAATGAGCAAACGAGACTTAAAGATTTTGCTACAGAACTCAATGATAAAAATGTTAAAATAATGGTTTCTAATAGTAATACTCCCTTTATTAGAAACTTATACAAAAATTTTAATATTAGTACTATTAAGGTTAAATATTCTATGCCTGAGCACAATAAAATATCTGATGAAGTAGTTATTACAAATTATCAATTACCACAATAGCTTAGTTATATTCAAACTTGATTAATTCAAAGCAATAATCTTGAGTCTTAAAAGCTTCTTCTAGATCTTGCATATGACGATTTCTAACATAGTAATCATTAAAAGCCGTTGTTGATTTAAGGATTACCTTGTTGTTGACTATATCTTCCTCTACCACTACTAATTTACTTAATACCCCAAAATCAATATATTGGTTATAACGTTCAATAAGAAATTTCCGTGCCCTGTACCATATTGAATTAGGATTTAATTGCTTGCTAAGCTGCAATAGGTAATTTTGTTTTTCATCTTCAGTATTATTATGCTTAGCTTCAAGCTCAGCAAATGGTATGATTTGTAATTGCCCAATATTACTGCCATAGATCATTCGTACTTGCTGTAGTATTTTATCTTGGCTATGTTCTGAAAGCGTAATGTTTTTAAGCAATTTTATTTGATAGCTATTACCTACTACCCCAATAAAGTAGCAAGAACTTAGTAATTCATAAGCTGTATCAGGATCAAAACTACCAACAATTTTACGTTTTAGCTGAGCTTGCTTGCTAGTATCAAGGCTACTTTCTATCTTATCTAGATGTCGGTCTTTGGCTTTGTTTACATCGCTAGATTTAAACTGAAATGTAGTGCTGTTGGCTTTAGTAGTTTCTCTGAGCTCATGAGCTAAAGCTTTAGCCATATAGTTCAGTAGGACTTTCTTATGACCAAAATGATATTCTGGATATTGTTCTGCTAGCTTCAATAAGAGCTTATTGATGAAATTAAGATTAAATTCTCGATTTGATTTTACCTGTAATAAATCGGCCTCTTCTTGAGTTAAGGGATGGAAATCTATTAATTTTTTTCTTTTGAACCAGCCTTTATTCTTTACAGATTCTACTGCTGAATCATTATTAGCTGGTGATGCTATTTGCTTACATCTTGCCTTATCCACCTTATCAAGCACTGCTTGCAATGCCTTATTAATCTGTAATGGACCAACGATAAAATCACTTTTGGCTGTTTTGGTATTTTCACTCTCTTGCTGATTATTAGCCGATCTTGTTGTTGCGAATTTTAACTCTTGTGCAAGCTTTTGTTGTTGTGAATATTGTAGTAATTGTTGATTTTGAACAGTTTCATTTTGTTCATTTTGAAAAATTATAGATTTGCTATATCTAGATTTATTAGATATATTTTTATTATTATCTATATATATGTACTGGTCCAAACTTTTTTGGGGTTGAGGCAAAATTTCTTTGGGTTTCACCCCAAATTTATTTTGAGTTAAGCCCAAATTTTTTTCATTTTCATTGAGAATTTTTTGAGAAAATGGCTGGAAATTTCTAGCCAGCTTAATACAAGGAGTATTGCGGCATTTAATACCATATTTAATAATAGTTGCTTTATAAAACTTAATGAAACCACTCTTTTCTAATTCAATTAGGCACTGTCTGACACGTTCTTGACAAACTCCTAAGTGTTCTTCAAAGAAATGATAGGTTTCCTGAAGTTCGTCGATACTATTGTTATAGTAGATTTGCAAGCGGAAGACTATTAGAGATAGGAGTTGTCTTGAGGTTTTACTTAAAATTTTACCATTACTAGAGGATAGGTTACTCCATTCAGGAGGAATAAAATTACCAACAAAATTGTAGAAAATGATTGAATTTTGATTACCATGATCATGTGTTACACAATCATTAGTAAAATGTGATGAGCATATAGTGTGCATAAGACCTCAACTTAAACATCAGGTTTAGTCAAGGTAGTAAGAGAATTAGAGTACCATTTTTAAAAACGCGATGAGCATATAGTGAGCATATGGAGTAGGGAGGTAAAATTAGTAGATTACAAAAAGCTTGACTGTATGCTGGTGGGTGATAGTGGACTCGAACCACCGACCTTTACGATGTCAACGTAATACTCTAAACCAACTGAGCTAATCACCCTTATAATTTTTAAGTTCTAAATTTATTGCATAATGTACTAGATTTCAAGCTTTATTTCTATTATTTATAATATTTTTTATTATTTTGAAATCGTGGTAAAGACTAGAATCAAAACCCGATTTCTATCATTATAGTCTATAATTTTATGATAAATTTAAAAACTAAAGCCTTTGATTTTTCTAAAAATTTTACTATTGCTCTTGACGGTCCTGCTGCTTCAGGTAAAGGGACTATCGGTTTAATGCTTGCAAAGAAATTTTCTCTTAAATATTTTCAGTCAAGTATTGTTTATAGGCAGCTTGCTTTTAACTGTATTAGTCAAAAAATAGATATAGTTGATATAAATGCAGTAATTGTTTTATCCAAAAGATTAAAAATCGATAATAATCTTGATTTAGAGAATGAAAATATAGGAGATATAGCATCGCAAATTGCCGTAATAAGTGAAGTTAGAAATAATCTAAACAAATTTTTGATTAATCTAGTAAAAACAACACCAAGAATTATTATTGAGGGTAGGGATATAGGAACCGTTGTTGCACCTGATGCTGATTTTAAAATTTTCATAACTGCAAATCCGTACGTCAGGGCTGAAAGACGATATAAGCAGTTGCAAGCAAACGGAAAAGCATGTATACTCGATGAGATTTTACGGCAAATAATTTTGCGAGATAAAAGAGATAAAGAGCGAAAAGCAGCGCCATTATTACCCGCTTCAGATGCTTTAATTATCGATACTTCAAAGCTTTCAGCTATAGAAGTCGTAGAAGAAATAACACATTATATAGCAAAGAATAAAATAGCTTAATAAAGTGCTAGGTTATTTTATTCAATTTTATTGGTATTGCCAAATAAGAAATAATAAGGATTGCTTAGTCAATTACTTCATAATTTTCCTTGCAATGACGTAGTTTTTTAAAACCTTCAATATTTATTTTACAATATCATTTTATTAACCTTTTTAAAAATTTTTATTAGTTTAGCACTTTAGCTAATATTACGAGAAAAATATGTCAATAAAACTAAAACAACGATTTGTTCCACAACTTGCAACAATTAAACACAAACTTGAAGAAGATTTTTCTAAAATGCTTGAAACCGTTGATACAAGTCATATAAAAGAAAAAACGGTAGTTAAAGGTCAAGTAATTGAAATAAAAAACGATATGGTTATTGTTGACGTTGGATTAAAAAATGAAGGTAGAATACCTAAGTATGAATTTTTATCTTTACCTGAAGTTGGGGACGTAGTTGAAGTTTACATCGAGAAAATTGAGGGACGTAACGGTAAAACAATATTGAGCCGTGAAAAAGCAGTTAAAGAAGAATTATGGGGACAACTAGAAATTATGTGTTCTAAGGGCGAATTTGTCGACGGCACGATTTTCGGTCGCGTAAAAGGAGGGTTTACAGTAGATTTATCAGGTGTAGTAGCATTTTTACCGGGAAGCCAAGTTGACGTTAGACCTATTAAAGATCCTATTTCTATAATGAATATCAAGCAACCGTTTAAAATTTTAAGCATGGATAAAAAGCTTGGTAATATAGTAGTTTCCAGAAGAGCCATCTTAGAAGAGTCACGTTCTGAAGCTAGAGACGAGATGTTATCTAAAATTAAAGAAGGAATGATTTTAGAAGGCAGCGTAAAAAATATTACTGATTATGGTGCATTTATCGATCTTGGAAGCGTTGATGGTTTATTGCATTTAACCGATATTTCTTGGGGAAGAGTTAACCATCCTTCAGAAGTGTTAGAATTTAACCAAAAGGTTAAAGTAATGGTTATTAAGTTTGATGAAAAAACTAAAAGGATCTCACTCGGTATAAAACAACTTGATTCTAACCCATGGGCAGCAATTAAAGAAGAATTTCCTGTCGGTAAAAAAATGACTGGTAAAGTTACAAATTTTGCTGATTACGGTGTATTTATAGAATTAAAGGATGGACTTGAAGGGCTTGTACATTCAAGCGAAATTAGTTGGTTAAAATCTAATCAAAATCCTAGAAAAACGCTTACTATAGGACAAGAAGTAGAATTCGTAGTTTTAGAGGTTGATACCGAAAAGCATCGTGTTTCTTTAAGTATTAAACAATGCCATGAAAATCCTTTAATACAATTTGCTAAAAATAATCCTGTCGGTACTGTCATTAAAGCACCTATTAGAAATATTACAGATTTTGGTATTTTTGTTGCACTCGGTAATAATATGGACGGTATGATTCATGAAGGTGATATTAGCTGGGAAGATAAGGGAACTAACCTGCTAAAATCATATAATAAAGGCGATGAAATAGAATGTAAAGTTTTAGCTATTAATATTGAAAAAGAACAAGTTAGTTTAGGTATAAAACAATTGTCACAAAATCCATATCAAGAAATCAATGATGAATATAAGAAAGGTACAATAGTTAAAGCTCTTATAACAGAAATTAAACATGATGGACTCGAAGTACTATTAAACAATAAAATAGCAGGTTTTATTAAAAGAACTGAATTGTCAGATGAAAAAGATGAGCAGAAACCTGAAATGTTTAAAGTCGATGAAGAAATAGATGCAAAAGTTACTTCTATCGAGAAATCAACTGGTAGAATTTTATTATCAGTAAAAGCCTATAAAATAGCAGAATGTCAAAAAGCTCTCAAAGAATATGGTTCTAGTGATAATACTACCAATATGGGAGATATACTTGTGAATGTTTTAGAAGATAAGAAGTAAAATTTAATCTTTCTTAGGTCCTGTCCTATACTTGGCCCCGCCCCGTAGTAAATAAATCACGGGATGACAAATACTATAATAATTTAATTAATTTCAGGAGCAAATATTAATGTCGTATGTACCGATAGTAATTGAACAAACATCACGCGGTGAGCGTGCTTATGATATATATTCAAGATTGTTAAAAGAGCGCATAATCTTTGTATGTAGTACTGTTGAAGATCATATGGCAAACTTAATTGTTGCGCAATTATTGTTTCTTGAAGCAGAAAATCCTAAAAAGGATATATATATGTATATCAACTCCCCTGGGGGTGTTGTAACTGCAGGTCTTGCTATTTACGATACAATGCAATATATAAAACCTAAAGTGGCTACACTATGCATAGGTCAAGCTTGTTCTATGGGTTCATTTTTACTTTGCGGGGGCGAAAAGGGAATGCGTTATAGTTTACCTCACAGCCGTATTATGATCCATCAACCGTCAGGAGGTTATAAAGGACAAGCTACCGACATAGAAATTCATGCTCAAGAAACTATAAAAATCAAAAGGTTACTGAACGAATTATATAGCAAACATACTGAACAAGATATAAAATATATTGAAAAAAGCATGGAACGCGATAATTTCATGTCACCGAAAGAAGCAAAAAAATTTGGGATAATAGATAATATAATTTCTTCTAGAGATTCTATGAAAGTATGAAAGATTTTAATAGATTTAATTTGATTCTTATAGTATAAGAAATTCATTGGGGTCATAGCTCAGTTGGTAGAGTATTTGAATGGCATTCAAGAGGTCGGGGGTTCGATTCCCCCTGGCTCCACCATATAAAGCGGTAAAATCTAGAGGAACCGAGTTTGATCCATCATAAAAAGCTCTATAATATATATTATGGAAAATAACACTTGGTGCATTCGATTGGATTTGAACCAACGACCTTTGCCTTCGGAGGGCAACACTCTATCCAACTGAGCTACGAATGCCGAAATGACATTTGCCGAAATGACATTAATAAGAACGATCCAAAATAAATCTAATAATCGAAAATAAATAATCTTTATAAATATTCCGAACCGGAATTTTATTTAACAACTTATTTGTTTCACTTTCTAAATTACTCAAATAATTAACTGTGTCATTATAAATTTCATGCTTAATCATCACATTACGTACTTTAATAAACTCTTCATTAGTACGCTTATCACATTTAATTACATTTTTAAGCCAAAGCTGCTTATCTTGTTCTAACTTATTATATAAAAAGATCAACGGTAACGTAACTTTTCCTTCTAAGAAATCATCACCGATATTTTTACCTACATGTTTATCATCACCCAAATAATCAAGTAAATCATCTATAATCTGAAATATCGTTCCGAGTAATTGGCCAAAATCCTGCATATCTTTAGCAACATGGTCCACCTGCTCTGCTATAATTGCCCCGACTGCACAAGAAGCTCCAAATAGTTCAGCAGTTTTAGATTTAACTATTTGCTGATATTCGTCTATAGTTATAATACGTCGCTCATTTAACTTAACTAGTTGTACTACCTCTCCTTCGGAAATAATTGCCGCAGCTTTAGCTAAAATATTCATAGCTTTAATAGAGCCGGAAGCTACCATCAACTTGAAAGACTGACTAAATAGGAAATCACCAACTAAAATACTTGTCTTACTTCCCCAAATAATGTTAGCTGTAGGTTTGAATCGTCTTAAAGTACTGTCGTCTACTACATCATCATGAAGCAATGTAGCAGTATGAATGAATTCAACTGCACTTGCAAGCTTTATATGATTATCACCTTTATAATCAAACATTTTAGCGGTTATTATAGTTAAAAGCGGACGGATTCTTTTACCTCCTGCTTCCAGTAAATATTTACCAACTATTTCTATTAATTCTGCATCACTTTTTAAACAGCTAATAATCAGATTATTTAACTTAGTTACTTCATCTTTTAAATCTTGCTGTATTTTTACTATAATATTCATGGTATCTTCTAATTGCTATTGTCATCCCGTAACGTGATCAAGCCACGGTAGGATACCGAAAACCGAAAAATTATTTTTAAATTTCATCAAGTATACATTGTTCTAACATTTTATGATTAGCATTAGGAATTAATTCCATAATTTTTTCTTTTATGTTTTCTCCCGGTTTCACTTTTTTTGCTGCCACTTGATATAAAGACAAATAATACAAAGGTATAAGTTTATTTATATCATCTATAGTACCTATTTTAGTTTTGTTTAAGTTCGAAAAATCAAATATATACTCAATACTAGCGTCAATTAAATTAGATGAATTCGGGTGATCGGAAATAGTTTTTAAAAATGACTTTAAAGTATCTCTATATACTTCCTTGCTCTCTTCCGAAAAGTTTTTAAAATCCCCTACCCCATATATATATGGGCTTACAACATCTATTATTTTAGAGTAGTTATTAATTATTACTACACCTTTACTATAAGAATCTTTAAGAGCATTTACTATAGTTTCATTTGTTATATTAAACCCTGATGCATTTGAATATAAACTTAAATTATTTATCTGTGTTCTAGTCAATTTATTGAATTCAGTAACTAAATTAATATTTAAATTAAAATTATATTGTCTCTCTTCAAAAATACTAAAATTATATTGTTTATTATTATTCAAAATATAGTTTAGTTCATTACTAAAATCTTTATATATCTTATTATCGGAAAGTTTAAATAAATAGTCCCGCTTATCATAATATTTCTTTATAACCTCTAATAAGCCAATTATAAAACCATGTTTTAGCTTAAATTGTGAATCTACTAAAAGATCAACACTATTATTGCCGGAATCGTTTAACTTACCTTTATATAATAAATTAATATTGTTTTCAAAAACATTACTATTTATTTTTGCATTAGTCACTTCAATTGTTAAATCTTTAGCAATATCTTTAAAATGCAAACTACTAGTACTAATTAAAAAATTACCAGAAAATTTGAAATTATTATTCCAGGCAAGCCTATATAATAACAATCCAGCAGGTATTATTCTATCTTCAAGGTTGCTTTGTATTATTTCGGTTTCATAGTAAATTTCTAATTTTTGCGGTATGTTATCAAGGAAATCCTGTTTATTTGTATAATATTTACTCTTGTTAAATAACATAGTAAATATAGTGTGATCTTCTTCATATAATTTTTGATTATTGACTAAGTCAAAAATTTCTGTTTTACCGGAATTAAATTTGATATCTTCAATAAAATTTATGATTTCAAATAAATCTTTTTTTGACCACAATATTTCAAATAACTTAAAATTTAACGGCATTTTTGCTGATAATATGCAATTATCATTATAAAATCTTACTCCAAATCCTCTTTGAACTGGCTTAAATCGTCCAAATGCTTCTCCAGAAAATTTTATAAATAAATTCTGCTTAAGTAAATCATAACCGATATTTATCGGGGAGGTAAATTCAATTGCTCTATTAATACTCTCCTCTTGCCAATTAATTACTGCAATACCCCATTTAAAAGGAAAACCATAGGGTTGAACTTTGGAAAATTTAATAAGATATTGCTGATTAGAATTATTATCAGCCTCTTCTATATTAATGTCGGTACCGGCATATTTTTGGTTTATAGAGTGTGATAAAGAAAGCATAATAGTAAACCACAATCCACTATATGCAAGTATAATAAAGATAGTTATAAATAATATTATTATAAGAGTTTTTTTCATTTTAAAATCAACATTGTTGCAAGCAACTAAAAGGAGTGTGACAATCCAGCAAAACAAATGCTAAAGATTAGCATTTTTTACTAGATTGCTTCATCAATTACTCAAGTAATTTCATTGCAATGATACAATTCTATATACTCCTTATTCAATTTTATAACATTCCAAATCCATAAACTCATCATAACTATAAAAATTACTAATAAATATATTGTAATAGAATCAAAGGTAGCAGTCGGAATAATAATAAATATAAAAGACTGGATAAATGCTCCAAGCGATTTACCGAATTTAGTACCTATTACCTCTACTGCAACTTTGCCCTTAGTTCTAAGCTCTAAAGATAAAGGAATATAAGCTATTTCTTTTGTTGAATCGAATAATGAATATTTTGATGACTTACTAAGTATATTCTGAATCGATCCAGCGATAATCGCTGCATATAGAATATTAAAATCACTGAAATATGATCCTATTTCTTTAATAAAAATTATAAAGATAAAAAATATTAAGCTGGTAATAGACAACATAATAGGAGTTAATAATGCAGAAATAAGCCAACCGAGTCTTCTAAGAATGTTGCTGCCTATTACCATGAAAGTAACACATGATATTCCCATCCAAATATTAAACCTGCCCATAAAATTAACATAGTCTACAGTATTTGGGTATAACGCTTTTATTTTTGCTTTCCACGGTCCTTCGACTATATTTATTAATAATCCATAACAAATTATTAATAAAGCAATACGACCTATATATTTTGAGTGAATTACTAATTTGATACTTTCAATTACTGAAAGTTTTGTTTTTGTTTTAGCCATAACTTTTTTTGCATCTAAAACATTTATGGAACCTGTTAAAATAAATCTATTTATTATCCTAAAGAGAAGCATAGCAATTATTCCTGCAGTAACAATAATTGACATGATCGGCTGAAGCATTATTGTAGTTTGATAAGATGAATTAAAAGAATCCGATAGTAATTCGGGATCAATGATGCCCTGCCCCTGCCCGCTTGAGAAAAAGACAAGTATACTACCTGCTATTATAAGACCGATATTGCCAACCATACCAAGAACAGGATAGAACCTTTTAGCTTTAGACGTATCAAAAATATGATTGGCAAATTGCCAAAACATTAAGTTTATAACTACTGCACTCCATAATTCTGAGAAAATATACATCAGTGCATAACTCCATTTACTACCTATCTTAATGAACCACTGAAAATTAGGGTATGAAGCAATTAAATTATTTATCATTTCATCATTAGGATGATAAATACCTTGATTTGGATAAATAATATAGGCAAATAATAAGAAAAATAGTAAAAAACTGCCGACTATAATGTAGAAAATATATTCAAAATTTAATTTATTACTAAGCTTAACATAAAGTATGGTAAAAATTACGCACGAGGGTAACACTAACCATAATTTTAAGAAGCTAATAATTTCAGCACCCATAGAGGGTACTACCAAACTATCTTTGATAGATCTTAAAGCCCCAAAATTAAAAAGAATACATAACATCATTAAAGCCATAGGTATAAATAGCTTTAATTCTTTCCTTTCTATAGGCCAAATTACCTCTTTAACTTTTTCAAAAAAGATTTTAGGCGGCAACATTTTTATTGTAACCTTAACATAAAAATTAAATTAGATTTTTAAATCGCTTAAGTACTAAAGTCAATTAAAATAATTATTTTATACTGCTCCAAGGCGTTATTTCTCTATATCGCCAGTAATATTTTGTGATGTTTATCTAACTTGTCCTGTTTTGTCTCCCATAATTCCTGCTTATCGGTAGTACATGGCTTAAGGTCCTGCATAATCTAAAATGAAATAAGAAAAATAAGGGCTTTGGTCCTCAAAATACGTCAAAAAGTTCCATCTCATGGATAAAGGATGTATATAGTTATGAAAAGCAACATTCAATAAATCTTGATCAATAAAAAGAAATTTACATTCTGAATTTTTCATAGCTTCTAATATATTCACTTTTTGTTATATTTTTTAACATAAAAAATATAACACCACTCTTTTTATAAGAACTAATCAGATTCCTATTACATTCATTTATTACTTTATTACTACAATATGTAACACCTATATTCATACTACCAGCAGCAATATAATAACTCATATCTATTTTTTAAAGAGAATTCAAATCACGTAGCACTAAAATATCTGCATCAAGTATATTAATATAAATCTAGATGAGGAAAGATTTGATTAAAATATAACCTATACATTACGAAACTAGGCCAATTATCCGAAAATCGCATTTTTTTATTTCTAATATTTCTTTTACTTGCCCTTCATGACCTAAAATAATGAGTTTAACTAAATTAACTGCAGTTTTTTTAGTATATAAAGTATCTAAACCGTAACTACCGTTTTTAATTGCTTTATATTGCTGAATTAAAGTAGCATTTTTTCGGCATAAAGATGTAGTAAGCAATCATAACCCTTTGCTACCTCTAAACGTACCATTCCATATTCTACTTGAAAAGAACAAAATTTTTCTAACCTTGCTTTATCTTTATGGGTTTAAAAAAGTAGCAATAACTAATTATCATTAGAAAAATAAAAAAGGATAGTATTAAATTTGTACGAGACATTTACATTTACAAAAAACTAATATTATGTGTTTTTAAAAATTAATAAATAATTATATTAGATTATTTATTTATCTTCAGTTATTATAACCTTTATGTTAAATAATTCTCATTTGTGTATTATTTGGTTGTTTGGACTTATTAGCGGTTTTAATCTAATGATTACCGGTAATACTTTAAATTATTGGCTTGCTAAAGAAAATATAGCCCTGCAAACAATTGGTATATTATCGTTTATAACGCTTCCCTACTCTATTAATTTCTTATTAGCACCGGTTTTTGATGCTCTACAAATTAAATATTTGAATAAACGATTCGGTCATAGATTATCTTGGATTTGCGTAACTAGTAGTGCATTAGTGCTTCTTGTGTATATTTTTAGCTTTTTAGATCCTAGTACTAATCTATTAGTATTTGCTTTCACGGCTTTAATTATCTCATTTTTTAGCGCCATACAAGATACTATATTAAGTGCTTTAAGAACGGAAATAGTACCTAAAGAATCGCTTGTGTTTACTTCAGGAATATATATATGCGGTTATCGGGTTGGTATGCTTCTTGCAGGTTCCGGAGCTATTTATTTATCTATTTACTTAACATTTAGTGCAATATATAAAATCTTTGCTGGTTTAATATTTATTTATTTAATTTTATTGATTATAGGAATTAAGTTAAATAATACTATACATATACAGATAATTAAAAATGATATAAAAAATAATCAAAATAAAAAAAATATCACAAATGTTATACTTAATGTGTTAAAACCTATAGGTTCTGTTTATTTCATTATTCTTATATTAATTTTCCTAGTATTATATAGATTACCGGATAACTTAATTAATGTTATGATTAATCCGTTTTTGCTTCATCTTGGATATGATACTTTTGAAATAGCAAGCGTTGGAAAGTTTTGGGGTGTTGTAGGAGCTATAATCGGCGGATTAGTCGGCGGTATTATTATGAAACATAAAAATATATTAAATAGTATGTTTTTATTTGGTATAATTCACGCCTTAGGACATATTTCATTTATTTTTCTTGAAATCAACGGTAAAAGTTCTTTATTATTATTTATTACGATAGGAATAGAAAGTATTACCGGCGGTATGACGATGACTACTTATATTGCTTTTATTTCCTCACTTTGCCAAGGTAAGTTTCGAGCTACCCAATATTCTTTCCTTTCATCAATGATGGGGATTTCGCGCTCAGTTTTTCCCGTAATTTCAGGCTATATGGTAGTCAATTTCGGCTGGCAAAATTTCTTTTTATTTACTATAATTATTACTATCCCCTCTTTGCTCATATTATTAAAAATAAAAACTAAATTACAATGCAATGCATGATGTATTAAACTACTTTTTATAATAATCATTTTTCTATATTTATTAATATATTCATAGGTATATGCTTTTATCATTGGCAATAAGTTATAATATTAGAAAATTGAATAAAAATATAATATTAAAAAATAATTAATAAAATAGGAGCCATGATAATTTGGGATATAATGAATAACGATATATTAAGTGCTTTTTTACATGGCGTCGTTTTAGCTCTTGTTTTAATAGCGCCCCTCGGAGTACAAAATATTTTTATATTTAATCAAGGAGCAAAACAGCCAAAGTTTAGCAAGGCTTTACCTAGCATAATTGTGGCCTCACTATGTGATACTATTCTTATATGTACGGCAGTTCTTGGGATATCCTTGTTAATTCTTGAAATGTCTTGGTTAAAATTATCTATATTTATTGTTGGATTTATTTTTTTAATTTATATAGGATATAGTACTTGGAATCAACCGCCTATTGATCTTACAACGAATTCTCAAGCTTTTTCAGCTAAAAAACAAATTTTATTTGCTATATCGGTGTCAATATTAAATCCGCATGCAATTATGGATACAATTGTCGTAATAGGTACTAGTGCTTTAAAGTATAACGGTAGTGCAAAAATTATATTTACCTTAACTTGCATACTTATATCTTGGATATGGTTTTTTTCTTTAGCAATTGCAGGTTATAATATTAGAAAATTAAATAAAAGTAGTACAATTTTAACTATTATTAATAAAATAGCCGCTGTTATTATTTGGGTAGTTGCTTTTTACATAGGAGTGCAGTTATTGTATGAAATCGGTTTTATTAACTAGAAGTCTAGAAGAAAATAGAAAAATTATTAAAGAAATGAGTAAATATAATTTAGATTTAAATTATATTCATTGTACTTTAATTAAATATAAAATATTAGATTTTAATATTAATATTTTAGATAATTACTCAAATATAATAATCACTAGTAAATATGCTGCTATAATTATTACAAAATATTGCATCAATCAAAATATTTGGGTAGTAGGCAACACATCAAAAAAATTGCTGGAAAATAAAGGTTTAAAAGTAGCTTATACTGCTAAAAACGTAGAAGATTTGATTAAACATTTTCCACCTAATTTATATGAGCAGACTATATATTTATCTTCAAATGAAATTACTAAAGATTTACCTAATAAAATAGCTAGACATATCATTTATAATGTAGAATATTTAAATGAGCTGCCCATATCTATTATAAAAGAATTTGAAAAAAATATTGATTTCATATTATTTTATTCTCAGAATAGTGCTAAAACTTTAGTAAAATTATTACTTCAGAATAATTTACTCCAATATTTACAAGATAGTTTAGTTGTAGCTATAAGTTTGAAAGTTGCAAATATAGTTAGACCTTTTATAAAAAATGTGGTTTATTGTGATGATCAGAACCCTAACTATATAATCAAATTATTATCTGAAAATGCAAAAATTTGATAGTTTATTTAAAAGTAAAAATATCTTTTTTATAGCAATAGTAATATTTGTCTTATCTTCTTTTACTCTTTATCATAATAGAGCCGATATTTTAAAATTGTTTAAAAGTGATACAAAAGATTTAAACCAAACATTTAATACGTTAGAAGAAAATAAACCAAATATTATTGAAGACAAAAATGAAACGCTACTATTATCTACTAAATCACTTTTAAATTATGTAAGTTCTTTAAAACTCCCTGAAACACCGCATGAACAGAAACTAGACACTATAGTTAATTCAGACTCATTCAGATACAAGGAACAAGGAGAAAAACCTATAACTAATAAAGTGATGAATGACACAGTAGGTAAGTTCAAATCAATTGACTATACAATAAATCCTCCAAAAATCTCTACTCTAGATTATATTCATTACTTATTAAGCGTAAATTTATTAGTATATAATTTCATGCAAGATAAGAATTATAGTAAAGAACTAAGAATAGTAAAATCCCGCCTACTACCTCAAGATATAAGGAATATTCTAAATAACTTAGAAGCATATAATAATAATTATCTTTTTTCTAAACCAAATAGTACGGAAGTAATTTTCCCTACAAATCATAAATGGCTGGAAAAATTTATCAAAATTGAGAAAAAACCTTCTGTTATGATAATAAAAGAACAAGATAAAAAGCTCATTTTAGAGAAATTAAACTATCTCATCGATTTTCTTTATTCAGAAAAATTTATGCAGGAGTTTGTAAATAAAGATGTTTAGGTTATTATTAATATGTACTACTTTTTTACTATTGTATTTTGGGTTTACTTTAATAGAGAGTTTTAATTCAAAAGTGTTTATTAGTTTGTACAATTATAATATTGAAACTACTTTGTTCTTTAATCTTATTTTAGGGGTTTTATTACTAATTTTTTGTTTTATTGTCATTAGATGTCTAATATTAATTATCGATTTACCATCTAAAATACATAACATTCTTTATAAACGAAAAATTAATCATGATAAATATACTTTAATTTTAGCCTTTTCAGAATATATTATGAGTAATAAAGCTAAAGCCGCTTCTATTGCCCGCAAAAATTTATCTTCTAAAGATCTAAAAGACACACAAGAATTCCATAATTTAATCTTAGCCATAACCGAAGAGGATATAGATACAAAAATTGCTTATTTTCAAAAACTTATTAAATCTAAAGAATTTGCTTTTTACGGTAGCAAAAACCTAGCAAAACTTTATTATGATAAATCTTTGTATGAGAAAGCAGAAAATTATGCAATAAAGGCTTATAATTTAAATGAACTTGATAGTGAAAATTTAATTACTTTAATGCGTTGTTACGGCAAGTTTTCTCTATGGACACAATTCACTTTTATAACGAATAAACTAATAAAGTTTCATAAACATGACTCTATAAACCACATGCAGGAAATTGCGGAGTATTACTTACTTGCAGCGAAACAAGAAGTAGAAAGTAGTAACACAACTCATGCTATAGATTATTTGGAAACAGCTATAGATCTAAATTTTTATAGTGGCAAATTGTTAGAATTTTACTTTACTTTAAATGATAAGCTTAATATTAATAAAAAGACCAAAATATTAAAAGATGCTTTTCGTATTGCCCCCTCTTTACAGTTAGTACAGCTATTTAAAAAATTTACATCTTTATCAGATAGACAAATTTACGAAGAATTAACTCAAGAGTTAGAGGCTCAAAAAGATGAAATATTCATTTTTGCAATAGAAGCTTATTTAAAATTGTAGGCGTTGTTGTATCATGTCATTCCCGCAAAATCGGCAATCAAGTAAGATATATAAAACAAGTTTTTTATATGTTTATGTTATCAAATATGTAATTTGACCTATATTAAGGTTATTTTTTTCGATTACTACGACAGCCCTTTTCCAAATTATGCAACAAAAACTAATATAAAAATAGTTTTTTTTGACTCTTACTAATTGCTTCATTCAAATTATTATTATGATAATTAGATTGGATTGTTATTAAATAATCATTTATTGCTTTAGAAAATTCTTCAGTTTTATAACGAAAGAAATGGTCAGCACCAGTGATAATTTTATAATCAACTTTAATGTGTGATTGTTGCTTGGATAATCTATTTGCTAAATTTTTTACATCATCTGCCGATACTATACTATCATTATCTCCCTGTAATATAAACCCTGGGATAGGACAAGGTGAAAGGAATGAAAAGTCATATTTATGAATTGTATTAACCGGTGGTGAAATAGCAATAAAGTGATTTATTTCAGGACGTCGCATTACAAGCTGCATAGCTATCCATGCTCCAAACGAAAATCCTAATATTAGATTAGACTGAGAACTTGGGTTATTCTGCTGTAACCAATCGAGAGCAGCCCCAGCATCAACAACTTCACCAACTCCATTATCAAATTTACCTTGTGATCCTCCTACTCCTCTAAAATTAATACGTAAGACGGTATAACCGTTATCTGCTAAAATTTTATAGGCATTATAAACTACTTTATTATGCATATTACCCTCATATAAAGGATGAGGATGAAGCACTAATGCAATAGGGGCATTAGGCGAGATAGCTTTTGCATATCTTCCTTCAATTCGTCCTTCCGGACCATTAAAATAAATTTGCGGCATAATTATTCATAATATTTAATTTATACGATATGATATTTTACCACTTTTTCTTATTAGTGCAACTATTCTTATATTTTAAGCCACTATAATTAAAATATGATTTGAGGTACGCCGCTATATATACAAAATAGTGGACATAGCTAAATAGAGCTATATTATGAATACGTATAGGTATTAGATTATGTGTTTCGTAAGAATAAAGTTAGAAGCAGAAACAATATTTAAATAAATTGGTATTACTATGTTGGAAACTAAGATACAAATCAGCAAAGTGGCTTAGCCATCTCAAATAATACAGAAGAAATATTTGATAAGTTAGATATCTAAAGCGGTGATATATACAAATTCTTTTAAGGAAGATATAAAAATCGTAATTGAAAAGATTAAAGATTTAAGAAAGCTAAAAAAGCTTATCGAATTATTATTTATCTACCAAAAGCCCTTTATCTGTAATATAGAGATCATAACTTAATTGGCAAATTTTATTGGTAAAAGTGCATGCCATATAGAACCTGATTCGCTCTTAATTTATAAAATTGATGAAGATTTAATTATTTTTGAGCATACCGGAACTTAATTTAGTGATACTGAATTAATTTATGTATAATTAAATTAAGCAAGTCAACAATAAGATGGCGGATAGGGTGGGATTCGAACCCACGGTACAGTCACCTGTACGCCAGTTTTCAAGACTAGTGCCTTAAACCACTCGGCCACCTACCCAAGAAGATTCATAGCAAATAATCTTGTATATTTCAAGGAAAATCTTAAAAGATATAATTAGAAAATGAAACATTTAAATTATAAAACCAAATTGTTCTTTCAATTCATTTACCGTTTCAGAGGCTCTAATTCTTGCCTTTTCTGCTCCCTTGTGAAGTATTTTTAATAAATACTCTTGGTTATTTATTAATTCTAAATATTTATCACGTATCGGTTGTAGATTTGTAATAATAATTTCTGCTAAATCTTTTTTAAATTTTGCAAATCCTTGATCTTGATAATGATCGATTATTTTTTCCAAACTTTCTTCAGATAAACTTCTATAAATATCTAATAAATTACTAATTTCAGGTCTTGTCTCTTTATCATAGCTAACAAAGCTTAAATGATCGGTTTTGGCTTTTTTTATTTTTTGATGAATAAGATCATTATCATCTGTCAAATTTATACGAGAAAAATCTGAAACATCAGATTTACTCATTTTCTTTAACCCGTTCTGCAAACTCATAATCCTTGTGCCTGAGCAGTTAATTAGCGGTTCAGGTACTTTTAGCACTTCTTTTTTAAATTTTCTATTTATCACACCTGCAATATCTCTTGTTATCTCTAGATGCTGTTTTTGATCTTCACCGACAGGCACTATATCGGCTTTATATATTAAAATATCCGCTGCCATAAGTACCGGATAGGAAAATAATCCAAGGTAAGCTTTTTCTTGCTCGCTACTTGCTTTATCTTTAAATTGCGTCATTCGCTTTAACCAACCAAGTGGTGTAACGCAGTTTAGTAGCCAAGCAAGCTCGCTATGCTCTTTTACCATACTTTGTACAAAAATTGTTACTTTGTCAGACTCTAACCCTGCTGCTATATAGATTGCAAGAACTTCCATAATTGAATTATTAAGTTCTGACGGTTTAATATCAACCGTGATAGCATGCAAATCTGCTAAGAAGAAAAAACAATTATATTCTTCCTGCATTTTAACCCAGTTTCTAATTGACCCTAAGTAGTTACCAAGATGTAAAGAACCAGTGGTTTGCATACCAGAAAGAACAGTTTTTTTCATTTAATACCTTTTTATTTTACTCATTGTAAAATTATGTTATAAATACCATTTTAATTAATATAATTTATATTAATAATTATGCTTTGGCGTTTAAGAATTTTATCATTTTACGGGTTATTATCGTTATTTACATTTATTTTCTTTCTTATGTGTTACATACCAGTAACATTTTGCAATGTCAACTATCAAATAAGATATAAGATTGCCCTTATCTTCTCTTATGCTTTCGTATGGTTTGCAAAAATTTGTTGCGGTCTTAAATATGAAGTAGAGGGACTTGAGAAATTACCAAAAACAATCTCAATAGTTGTGTCTAATCACCAATCATTTTGGGATCAAATGTTTATGCAGTTGATTATTCCTAAACATTCTTGGGTATTAAAGCGTGAATTATTTAATATACCCTTACTTGGTTGGGGACTTCGTATGGTTAAACCAATTGCAGTAGATCGAGGTACTAATAGCTCAGTTGCTCAGATTTTAAGAGAAGGTCAGGAAAAAATAAAAGAAGGATTATGGTTAATAATATTTCCAGAATCCACCAAAGTCCCACCTGATAGAACAGTAAAATTTAAACCAAGCGCTGTAAAGCTTGCTTCAATTACTAAAGTTCCAATCGTGATGATAGCACATAATGCCGGTTTATTTTGGCCTAGAGGTTTTTGGTTTAAGCAACCTGGAACCATAAAGATAAAAATTATTGGAGTAATAGAAAAAGAAGAGGTAGAGCAAACAGATGTACGTATACTTAATGATAAGGTTGAACAAATAATTAATAGTGAAAAACAAAAATTATTAGGTTTTAAAAATAACTAGTATTATAATAAAATTACTAACTTAATTTTTATTGAGATATGGGTAAATACAGCACCGTATAGTAAGCAAATGATGCTTTACGATGCTCACGGAGTTAAAGAGAAAAACGACAAAGCTTTTACCAACATAAATCTACACCAGGATCATTTTAGAAAAAATAGCAGGGAATGATCAAAATAAATATAAAGAATGGATTATTGTAGCAGAACCGTCAAATACTTAGTTCTTGAGAATATGGAGATAACATGTTATTTTCATAAATTAATGGCTTATTACGTTGTTTTAATTAATTATACATTTGGATTTTAGATTGACAGTTTATTATGTTTATAATAATTTTACAGTATTACCTATTTTAAATTAATCTAAGAGGTTATGTTATGAGTAAAATTTTAAATAACAATAGACTTTATTTATCATTAACTTTCGTATTATTTGTATTAACATTATTACTTAACTTTTACAGCAAGATATCGTACTGTTCTTTAATATTTACTTTTTTAGCGTTTACTGTAAACAGTATATCAGAATTACAAGGTTATAAAAAAGCAATCAAAAGCGTAATAATATGTACTATTGCCAGCTTTGCTATACTATTCAACATGAAATACTACATTTACGGTGAGCCATTAAAGGGCTTAATATTAGCGTCTCTATTATCAGTATTGATATCTTCATGTATTAGCTTAATTTTTTTTCTAAAGCACAAATCACAACATAGTTTCTTAACAAGGAATTTCAAAAGCTTGGTATCACATGCTTTTATTGATGGTTTAGTAATGTCAATATTTTTCACAAGTAAGTTTCCTATGCATAGAGTACTTGCTATTTTTTATAAAGAAACAGCGTATAAATTGGTTTATTCATTCTTATTGCATATGTTTATACTCACAACATTTTACTTACTCAAGCAAGTTAAAGTGTCTAAGAATATCTTAGGGGTAAAATACAATCATTTATAAGTGCAAGCTTTGCACTTATATTCATAATTTCTGATAATTCTCAAAATGGCACTTAATGCTTTGATATAGAAAGTTAACTTAGAAAACATGAAGTTACAGTGTCATCTTGATCACTTGATCAGGTGAATTTTTCGAGACAAGCCTGTGCTCACGTGCTTCTGTACGTTGTGCACCTTGCCATTTAATTCATCTTGTCTGACACGACCGAGATTTAGCAGTAGGCCTATCTTAAGATAAGAGCTAACGACTCAAAATTAAGAGTTTAGCAAAAGCAATAATAACAAACATTCCTATCTAACTAGAGTACTTGGAAGCTGTGAAGTAGTATTAGCAATATTTCTATTAGTATTATCTATTTTTTTTAGAATTGCATAGTTTGGATCACCGTCAGGTGCTACTACTTCTTTTGAGTTAGTAGTTTTTTGACAAGTACAGCTAATTAAAGTTATAGAAGCAAATAAAACTATTAAATATCTTATCATAAAATACCCTATTTTAATTTTATACTTAAGATAGTTGTCTATTAGTATAATGTCAAGTGAGAGAAAATTTTTATTATCCTATAACCTCTAAGTAATAATCTAAAGACTCTTTATCCAAATTCAATGCAGCATAATTTAAAGATCTTTTTTCTAAAATATCTTCTTTATTAAAAATGTATAATACCATGTTTTGTTCCAATTCTCTATAGTACTGATAATATTTAGACCATAACTTATTTACTCTTTAAATAAATTTAAAGGCATTCAGTAATAAACCGTATTATAGAATTTTTCCCTTTTAGGGAATTTGCGTTTGCGTATGGAGAAATTACCAAAATTTCTGATTTCGATACGTTTTTGATCTTTAAGAGATTCACTTAAATAATTTAAAATTGAATCCACCGAATCTTGAACATCTTCTTTGGAAAGATAATGCAGTTTATCATGTACTTTATCGATTAAATAACTTTTTGTGACCATTATTGAAAAATTGGTTTGATTAAGTTAAATAGTGTTAAATTTTCCTGTAGCCACGTTAAGTTTTAACGTTTTTTTACTGCTTCTATAGGAAGGTTACATCTTTCTGAAACAAGTGCAAGGAAAAAATCATATATATCTTCAATATTGTCTATAATAGCTATTTGTACTGCTTCCGTCAGATACCGTCGCTTGTTGCCATTATCCCATAACTATATTACTACCAGTTTTGTCAAATATTTTACACAGAATATTATAAATTTGTTCAAAGCCTACTACTGTTGTCCCACACCAGGAGAATGTATGTTAACTATTAACGCTTTAATATAAGAATTATCTTATTTGTTGAGTTTTTAGTTATTTTTTCACTTCTAAGCAGTAAGGATACAATAGCAATAAAATAATAGAAATTAACTTCCAAATATTAAATAATCAGAATAACTAAAAATACTAATAATTTTAGTATTTTTATTGGATCATGTGATCAAATTGCGGGAATGATGGTCAGGAAACTGATCCACGCAAGTATTAATTGATTATAAACCATTTTTAGGACGTTCAGGGCTCTTCATCATCTCAAAAAACTCACCATTAGTTTTAGTATTTTCAAGTTTTTTGAGTAAAAATTCTATTGCTTCACTGCTACTCATTGGATCGATAATACGACGCAAAACCCACATTTTATTTAATATTATTTTATCTACTAGTAAATCTTCTTTTCTAGTGCCTGATCTAGTTATATCAATTGCCGGATAAATACGCTTGTCGGCAATCTTACGATCTAGAACTATCTCAGAATTCCCTGTACCTTTAAACTCTTCAAAAATTACCTCATCCATACGAGAACCAGTTTCAATTAGAGCTGTGCCGATTATAGTAAGCGAGCCGCCGTTTTCAATATTTCTTGCTGCTCCGAAAAATCTTTTCGGTCTTTGTAGTGCATTAGCATCAACGCCACCTGTTAATACTTTGCCGGACGATGGCACTACGGTATTATAAGCACGAGCAAGACGTGTTATTGCATCTACTAAAATTACCACGTCTTTTTTATGTTCTACTAAACGTTTAGCTTTTTCAATAACCATTTCAGCAAGTTGTACATGCCTACTTGCTGGTTCATCAAAAGTAGAGCTAACAACCTCACCGCGTACTGAACGCTGCATATCTGTTACTTCTTCAGGTCTTTCATCTATTAGCAGCACTATTAAAAATACTTCCGGATTATTAGTAGTAATAGCGTGTGCGATATTCTGTAATAATACAGTTTTACCTGTACGAGGAGGTGCTACTATTAGTGCACGCTGCCCTTTACCCATAGGTGCAACGAGTTCAATAACCCTTGTACTAAAATCCTTACCCTCTTTACTATTATTTTCAAGTTCTAATCCTAATTTTTTATCAGGATATAAGGGAGTTAAATTATCAAAATGAACACGATGATATGCTTTAGCAGGGTCTTCAAAATTTACTCTATTGACTTTTAGTAAAGCAAAATAACGCTCTCCAGATTTCGGGGCTCTGATCTGACCTTCTACCGTATCACCGGTACGTAGACCAAAACGACGAATCTGACTAGGAGAAATATAAATATCGTCAGGACCTGCTAGATAGTTTACTTCCGGCGAACGTAAAAAACCAAATCCGTCAGGTAATACCTCAAGTACCCCTTCTCCAACTATCAAACCACCCTGCTCTACAGATTTTTTTAAAATTGCAAAAACTAATTCTTGTTTAAGTAATGAATTAATATTTTCAATTTTCAACTCCTCTGCTTGAGTTTGTAGTTCCTCTGGTAATTTACGTTTTAATTGCTTTAAATTAATAATATTACTGTTTTCTGCAAAATGACTCCAATTGTTATTGGATTCAGAATTATTAAGTTCTTCTGTGGATTTTTTGTTAGTTGTGTTCATTATTTTATTATTAATAGATTATAATTGAAAGAGCTGAGTTAGCAAAACTTTAATTACCTTAAGTTTAAAGTAATATACTTATTTAAATTAGGAATCAAATTAGATTTTTAGAAAATTTTATTTATTCTTGCGGTTTGAAGAATTATTTATTCTGTTAGTTTTAAAAGTCTGGGTTTTGTAAAAATTGCTATTTGATTTGCTATTTTTAAAATTAAACCTTTTAGGAAAATTTACAGACCCTATAAGGGCATGAAAAGCATATTAACAATGTAATAGCCCTTTGTCAAGCTATTTGAACATAATAGTTTGTTTCTGTATGCTAGGAAACTTATGTTAGTAAAGCAATATAGTTCAGAAATACCGATTAAATCTTAGTATAATAAAGTTTACACATCCTTTGATTTTAATAATAACACATTTGTATTAAGTAATGGAGTGAATACGTTTTTAACTTCGCTTAATAATACTTCATTGCTGATTGTTTGATTTAATTCATTGCGTACTGCATCAAATATTTCTCTTAAACTTTTCCCTTCTGCTATATATTTGAAAATATATTTAGTACTGCTAAATATCGACATTGAGATATTAATATTATTTAACACTCCGCTATTAATAGTAAAATTAATAGCACCGTTTACTGTTGAAGGATTTGCTTCTAAATGTTCATAAATTTGTTTAGCAAAATTAGCGATATTGTGAAAATAAGGTATATTATCAAGATCATCAAGCGAGGCTATACTATCTTTTTGGTTTGATACATAAAATGAATGTTTAATAATATTACCGGTAAGTATTTCAGAAATTGCTTCCCTAGTTACTTTATCCATCTTTTTAACTTTTTGTAGAAGTGAAAAATCTTTTATGTAATTTTCCGGTCTTAATAAAATTTTTTCTAAAGGATCAAAATAATCAACAAAATTTAAGTCTGCTTTTTTTACGAATTCATATAACTCAGGAACGGAATATGCCCTATCCTGTTTGTGCAGGAACATATCATAAACTCCAACATCACCGAAATTTTGGTAATCAGAAAATAACTCGCAACCTCTTTTATACCAGTTAGTAGCAGGCAGGTTATCTAGTATTAATTTTCCATTCATTACTTCTTCGACACGGCTTTTAGTATCTTTATTTATCATTTTCATTAAATCCTGAATTTGATAAATACCAGTACGTCCGTATTTAGCATATACCATTAAACCCATACCACCACCAGCTGGTTTCAAAGAGTCTTTTAGATTTTTTAAACCTTTATCAGGATTTGCTAAATGATGCAGTACACCGGTACAATTTATATAATCAAATTTTCCAAGTTTTAGATTAGGTATATTTAATATAGAATCATTAATCCATTTAATATTTTTAAGACCTCGTATTTCTGCACGTTTTTGTGCTACTTCCATACTAGGTTTACTAAAATCTAGATATATTATTTCAGCATTCTTATCTTTTAACTGCTCAGCAAGGTAAATAGTTGAATCACCTGTGCCACCACCGGCTATTAAGCATCTAAAATTATTATTAAAATTTTCTTTTCCTTTATATAAAAAATGATTTAATTCTCCTAGAAATTCACCGCAAGTAGCAAGTAAACGTTCTTTTTCGTGATTAGGATCCCTAAACGGATATGGATAATCTTGATAATGTTCTTGTACTTCTGTTAAATCTTTAGAAATTGTGGTATTTTTTGTTTTCTTTGAATTGTTCATAAATTTTTTAAGTTGTTATTATATCTTTTATAATTAATTGAATAGTATAATTATTTTGCCAGTTATTTGTTCTTAACGTTCCTATTGCAGCAATATTTTTTGCTTTAGGACTTAATAATACTTCTTCAAACGAAGTTCCTACCGAATTAAACGCGATAGCAGATAAAGCTTTAATACCAGAACCTTGTTTATTTTGAGCAAGCAAGGCTTTAATATGTTTACTTCCGACGATATCTGCTTTTAATATAAATAAATTATCAAATTTAAATATAGGCTCATGGTTACCTTGTCCAAAAGGTTCTAGACTACTTAATTCTTCCATTAAAGGTAAATTAATACTATTGAGGCTCAAGTCAAGATCATATTCTACTTGCTTATAATTTTTTAGCTTATTTATACTAATTCTAAAGGAATTACTAAAAAATTCCTGTAATTCTTGTAATTTTTCAGCAATTACAGTAAAACCTGCTGCCATAGCATGCCCACCTCCTGCTATTAGTAAACCACGGGTTTTAGCGTTGATAATTTCAACTCCAAAATCAATACCTATAATAGAACGGCATGAAGCTTTGCCAATCCCATCATTTAAAGCCACAACTGCTACCGGCTTATCAAATTTCTCTTTGAGTCTACCGGCAACTATTCCTATAACACCTGGATGCCACCCTTCTTTTACAATAAATAATAAACTACTATCTTGTTGTGTCAAAGCAATTTCCATCGCTTCTTCTATCATTAATAACTCAATTACTTTACGCTCATTATTATGTTTTTCAAGTTCTTCAGCTAATTTGCTTGCTTCATTAGAACAGCTAGTAGATAAGAGATTAGCACCTAAACTTGACTTCCCTACTCTGCCGCCTGCATTAATACGCGGACCTAAAATAAAACCTAAATGATAACATTTCGGTATTTCATTAAGTCCTAACATATCATATAATGTTTTAATCCCTATGTTTTGCTTTTGTTGCATTACTTTCAATCCGCTTGCTACAAAAGCACGATTTATCCCTGTTAGTTTTACCATATCACAAACAGTACCAAGAGCTACTAAATCTAAATAGTTTATTAAGTTAGGTTGAGGAGTTTTTGTAAAATAATTCTGCTTTTTTAAGTTCGATAATATGGCAGTCGCAAATAAGAAAGCAACTCCTACTGCTGCCAAATGTTTATATTCGCTTTTTTCATCAATACGATTTGGATTTACTATAGCTACTGCATCTGGTAATATTTCCGTAGCTATATGATGATCGATTACTATAACATCAAGGCTAATGCCTTTTGCATATTTTAGGGCTTCATGTGCCATAGCACCGCAATCAACCGTAATTAATAATTCAGTGCTGTTATCTTTAATTTTTTGCATAGCAAAAGGAGTTGGGCCGTATCCTTCAGCTATACGATCGGGAACATAAATATCACATAGTATATTTAAATCTCTAAAGATATTTTTAAGTAAAGCAGCTGAAGTAGCACCGTCCACATCATAATCAGCAAAGATACATATTTTTTGGCTATTTAAAATCGCTTTAACAGTTCTATCTACTGCTTTAGTCATATCAAGTAGATGAAAAGGATCAGGTAGTAAATTTTTGATTTTCGGTATCAAAAAATTTTCTACTTCTTCTAGATTATTTACTCTTAATGATAATATTCTAGCAAGTACATCACTAATTTTAAAACTCCGACATAATTCCATGACTATATCTTCGTTAATCAGTTTTTGCTGCCAGATTTTACCGTTTATAGATGCTTGTGTTTTCATGTTACATTGTTATACCGTGGCTTAACCATGGTACCCATCTTTTGATAATAAAAAATATCTCGGTGTCATCTAGTTTGCGTGACCACAGGGTTCAGAAATATAACTTATAATTAATATTTGTCTGTTTTTTCTGGATACCGCGGTCAAACTCAAGCTGTGGTATGAAACATCGAGCTAAACTTATATTTCCAAAAGTTTCTTAGCTTCATCATCTGCAATTAAAGCTTCAACAAACTCATCTAATTGTCCATTTTTAACTACTTCGTCTATTTTATAAAGCGTTAAGTTTATTCTATGGTCGGATACTCTTCCTTGCGGAAAATTATAAGTACGTATTCGCTCCGAACGATCCCCCGAACCTACCTGCCCTCGTCTACTATCAGCTCTTTCTTGTTGCTTTTTACGTCGTTCTTCTTCATAAATTCTAGCACGCAGAATTTTTAATGCCTTAGCTTTATTTTTATGCTGCGACTTCTCATCTTGCAAAGCTACGGTAATACCGGTAGGGATATGGGTTATGCGCACAGCAGAATCGGTAGTATTAACGTGCTGTCCACCGGCGCCTGAAGCTCTATAAGTATCGATTCTTAAATCCTTATCTTCAAGCTTAATATCAACCTCTTCTACCTCAGGAAGGACTGCAACAGTCGCAGCTGAAGTATGGATGCGTCCATTCGATTCAGTTTCAGGTATTCGTTGTACTCTATGCACACCGGACTCAAATTTGAGCTTAGAGAATACATCCTTGCCTTTTATTGACGCTGACGCTTCTTTATAACCGCCTATACCTGTATCTGCGATTGCTAATATCTCAAAACGCCATCCTTTTAACTCTGCATATCTTTGATACATATTAAAAAGTGTGGCAGCAAAAAGTGCTGCTTCTTCTCCGCCACTGCCTGCTCTCACTTCAATAATAGCACTTTTACTATCTGCCTCGTCTTTCGGTAATAAAGCAATTTTTACAGCTCTTTCAAGTTTTGGTAATGAATTTTCAAGAGTGTGTATTTCGTCTTCAATCATTTCTAAAGTTATATTATCAAGTCCCAATTCTAGCTTTAAATTATTGGCTTCTTCAAGCTCAGATTTAGCCTTATTATATTCTTTAATTTTTTCTACCACCTCTTCAAGCTCAGCATATTCTTTAGATGCTTTAACAAATTCATCTCCCATAATACCGGAAGATAGTTTTTGGCCTAAATTTTCATATTTATCTACAATTTTTGCTAAGTTATCTGAAAAACTCATATTACTTTTATATATTATTATGATTTATTTAGAGTGAGAATATTTATTGTTGTATGACTCACAAAAGTACTTAGTGTCCATGCTGTGGCCCCTACACAGTATCTATAAAAAAATTTAAAAAGACTTGATACCGTGATCGAGTCGGCTTTATTTTGTTGTATGGACCGATTTCCCTTTATTACCCCCCTATGGCTTGATCACGGGCCCTATCTTATAATACTAATATTGTGAGTATTATAAATTGTTTTTTTGGATACTTTAGTCAAGCCACAGGTGATACCTAAGACTTGATTATAACAACATCAAAGCGGGACTTTCTATAAACTTCTTAAATGCTGCCAAGAACTTGGCACTGACTGCTCCATCTATTACCCGGTGATCGACAGAAAGAGTTACATCCATAATTGTTGCTATACTTATTTGATCATTCTTGACTATAGCACGTTTTGAGCTGCTACCGACCCCCATTATGCAACTTTGCGGTGGATTTATTATAGCATTAAAATTCTTAATACCGTACATACCGAGGTTAGAAATGGTAAATCCTCCGCCTTGAAACTCTTCAGGGGTTAATTTATTATCTCTTGCTTTCTTTATTAATTCTTTCATTTCACGAGATAGTGCAATAATATTTTTTTGATCAGCATTTTTAACTATCGGCGTAATAAGCCCATTCTCAATCGCTACTGCCACCGCAATATCAACATTATTGTAATATCTAGTTGCATCTTCCCCCCAGCTAGCATTAGCATTTGGTACTTCTTGCAAAGCTTTGGCCACTGCTAAAATAATAAAATCATTAACTGATATCCTGGTTGATTGATCTTCAGAAAAAGATTTATTAATGTCCTCCCTTATCTCTAATAATTTATCAACGTTACATTCTATTGATAAATAGAAATGTGGAACTGTGTGTTTAGATTCAAGTAGACGTTTAGATATAATCTTGCGAATATTATTATTTGGTACTAAACGATATTCTTTGGGATTTCTACTCACTATTTTATTATGAACAGTGCTAGGAGCATATGATAAAATATCTTGTTTGATTATTCTACCCTGTGGACCGCTACCTTTGACATTCTCAAGTCTAATATTTTGAATTTTTGCAAGTCTTTTCGCAAGGGGTGAGGCAAATATTTTACTTTTGTCATGATTTGTAACTGCTACCTGCTCTATATTAGAATGTTGCGCAGCTATATTTTCATTGGATTTTGGAAGATTAGAGCCTGCTTTCGGCGATGGTGATACACTACTATTTTTTGCAATAAATCCATTAATATCGTCTATGTCTTCGCCCTCTTCACTTAACACAGCAATTAAAGAGTGAACAGGTACATTTTGACTATTTTGTGGGATAATTATTTTAGCCAGTATACCCTCGTCTACTGCTTCTACTTCCATCGTTGCTTTATCGGTTTCAATTTCAGCAATTACTTCTCCAGGATTAACTTTTTCCCCTTCTTTTTTTAACCACCTAGCTAGATTTCCTTCCGTCATAGTTGGAGATAAAGCAGGCATTAAAATTTTAATCGGCATAATTTATTTAGATTTGATTTATTATTATAATTTATTTAATTGCAATTGATGTCATTACCTCAGAGGCGTAAATCCAGTAACCTATTGTCACCACATCCCCATGTGGCTTGACCACGTATACTAAATAATCAACCCCCAAATTGTGATACATGCATAGAATTTTAATCTATGCAATAACACCATAACTTCCTCGCAATGAGGACTTGAGTATCTATTGCACCTTAATATCAGGGCTAACTATCATTATCATCTGCTTACCTTCCATTTTAGCATGCTGATCGATTTTAATGAGTCCCTCTAATCCTACTTCTATACGTTTAAATAGTTCTTGACCGACTTCCTTATGCAGAATCTCTCGTCCCTTAAACCATAAAGAAATTTTTACTTTATCCCCATTTTTTAAAAACTCTTTTATTTTTCTTAGTTTAGTTTCAAAATCACCTATACTAATATTAGGTTTAAATTTCATTTCTTTAAGTACGACGATTTTTTGCTTTTTGCGTGCTTCATGTAAACGCTTTTTGCTTTCATACTTAAACTTACCGAAATCTAAAATCTTACATACGGGAGGTTTAGCATTTGGTGATATTTCAACTAAATCAAGACCAGCTTTGTCAGCCATATCTAACGCTTCACTGATATTTACGATGCCGTGCATTTCGCCGTTTTCACCTACTAGACGCACTTCTCTAACTTTGATTTCTCTATTAGCCTTAGGAAAATTATTTTTAGAAATACAACTTCTCCGTATTATGTTTATAAATATATATTATTGCATTTAACTTATTTTATTTAAAATTACAAGTAAATAAAACATTTTATCTTTAATTTTATATAGAAAGTTCTAAAAAAATATTGAAACTACTAGGCAAATTCCAAATATTAATAAGCAGATTCGTGTTAATGAGGCAACTCTTTCCTGCATTTTCAAGTTTTTTAGATCTATAGCATGCTTATGAGATTGTTCTTTTTGTGCCATATGCATTAATTCTTGTAAAGTACCAGGATAAATATTCTCATACTCACTAATTAAATCAATTGGTGGTAATATATGTTCAAATTTTTTATGGTAAAAATTATTATCCGGCTCGTTTACACTCAAAGTCTTAGCATAACCTTTATTTAATCTATTATTTTTGTTAAAAAAACTTTTAGTCTCTTTCATATTCCTTTTTTATTTTCTGAAATGTATATAATATATTACTTTCAACCATTTTAAAATAATCCATTAATTGTGTTTCTTTTTTTTGCTGTTGTTTGGAACTTTTCTTATTTGTTATATTCTTTAGCTCTGCATATATTAGTTTTATAAAATTCTTTTTCATTGATTATACTAATTATAAGATCTTTTTCGGGTATTAGTGGTTTACCTCTAAAATTTATAGTATTATTAAACTTATTGCAACAGGTTATAAAAAATTTATTGCATCCACCAGTAATTTTTACTTCCTTGGCATCTTTAACCTTATATTTTACCGTTTTGGTTTTTAAATAGCTAAAATCTTTTATATAAAGTGCAATAATTATGTAATAAAATGCTTAAAAACACTTTTAGCATATATTTTTATAATAATAGCATTATTTATATTTATGCTCTTATGCATTTTTACTATTTTTTTGTTGACATGTTTTAAGCTTCTAAGTGAGCGATAACACTTGGTTCAAAAAATTTTTCATTAATATTTGATAATCAGAAAATATTTATACATCCTCAAGTTCTATTCTGCCTACTAAAACCATAATATCTCTAAATTGTTTTATACTTATATTTATCAGTGCATCAATTAGGTATTTTTTCTATTAATTCGTCATATAGTTCTATTAAATATTACCAGTAAATCATGCACATTTAAAAGTTTTTTCAATTTTATTAAAATCTTCCATTGATATACGAGAATATTATAATAAGAAAGCTTTTGAAATTCGTTTAATTGCTCATATGTTTTTTTACGTTTGTGACATTATAACTTGGGTTGTTATTCTCCTTGTTAATTTTAGAACTTAAGTGATAGTGAACAATAGTTAAACCAATAATTAAAATTTAGTAATAGTTTTGCTAAAAGGAAAATTCGGCAGTGGAAAAAGAGATTATTTTTTTGGAAGGTAGTTGCAATATTATTCTACCAGTACTATCGATTTCTTTAAAAATACCTGTTACTATATCATTTTGCTGTTTAACGCTAACATTCTCATGTAATTTATAGGCATGTTCTAACCATTTTTTTCTAATAAAAGAAAAACTGTTATTATCCCAAATTTGATAATATTTTTCAAAATTCTTTATTAAAATCTTAAGTAACGTGTGCAGCTCTATAGGCGGTAAATTTTCGTTTATTAAACTAGTAGTAGGTTGGTCGATATCTATAGGATGATAAGTAATATTAATTCCTATACCGATAATAATATAATAATTATCCTTTACTTTAATTGATTCAAGAAGTATACCTGCGATTTTTCGACCGTTCATCAAAACATCGTTGGGCCATTTTAGTTTTACACTGTCATACCGTGGCTTGACCACTATATCCATATAATTACTGGATCCTGCGATCAAGTCACGGTATGACATGCTATCATAAACGGCGAGTGCTGTAACAAAAGATAATTGTGGTAATAATTCTAGATCTTTACCAGGTTTTATTATTAAACTTACATGTAAGTTACCTGATCTAGACTGCCAATTGTTACTACTTCTACCTCGTCCTTTAGTTTGAGATTTGGCAAGTACTGCATAATTTGAATCAACTTTGTGACTCTTAACAATTCTCATAGCCTCAGAATTTGTACTATCTATTTCATCAAAGACAATTAGTTTGAATTTACCTATGTACATTTTTAGCATTAATGTTGTTGAAACCAATGTAATTCCGACGTAAGCTAGAATCCAGTAACCTTATTGTCACCTAATCCGTTTAACCACACGGTCCAAATAAAAATATTATTTTTGGATACTGCGGTTAAGGGTTAAGCCACATATAACACTGAAAAAATTTAGATTCTCGCTTTTAATGGAATTACATAAGAACACCTAACTTATACCCTACTTGCATAAGCTCTAGTTATAATATGTTTGTTGTGAATTTTTAGTGCTTCGCTTTTACTTATGAAGCTTTCTAAAGCTTGCTTAGTAAACTTAAACTTAGCAATATTGTCATCAAATGTTTTAATTTGGTTAAATCTTGCATCTTTTTGTTTATCTATTCCAAATACCTTAATAAAAATATCTTTTACTTGACTTGAAGCGGTAGGATCATTTAATGTATGCAGCAAAGCTTTTAATATATTATTACTACTATTAGCTGCAATAATTACATATTCTTTAAGGTTATCTTTTAATTTTGTTTCACTTAATGCTCTGGCTTTACAAAAAAGTATATTTTACCATCCTTTTAGTTATATCTTTCTCTCAATTCATCAAGAGTCTTATCACCTTTAACATTTATATCCGATCTCTATAAAAAATTTTCTATATTTTCTTTAATCACAAGTTCTAATAGATCATATAAAGGTTTACCATCTTTATTTAACTGTACTATACCAGCAGAAAATCCTTGCTTTCCAAGTAATGTTTGTAAATTTGTATTTTTAGAAATTTCTTTAAATTGCTTAGTAGGTGTCCAAGTGCTACCAATGCTGCCGTTATAGCACCTACGTAAGAACCTGCTACCGCCTTGACATTATCCAAAACACCAGTTTTTTTGCTACCTCATAAGCGCCGGACTATATTACTCCCTTAACTCCACCTCCACTAAAAGCTATATATTCTATAGGATTTTCTGTGCCTGCTCTAACTTCTGTAATGTTTTTATTTAATTGTTAACAATAAGATCTTGCTGAATTTGTGTTATTTCTTCTAACCTTTCTAATATATTAGGTTTCTTATTAACTACAGGCGTTTTCAATTCTTTTTTTAGATTATTGTTAATAGAATTTTTTATTATCTTTTTAGCTACAAGATTATTTTATTAAGTTATCTTCTACAAACTTCCAGTTAATCATATGCTGAATAAATATTTCAACATAATCAGATCGTTTATTATAATAATCAATATAATAAGCATGTTCCCACACATCACATGCAAGAATCGGCTTCATACCGTTTGCTATAGGCGTGCCAGCATTATCAGTTTTGATAATTTGCAACCTATTATCGTGATATACAAGCCATGCCCAGCCGCTACCGAATTGCCCTACTGCATTTTGCTTAAATTGCTCACAAAATTCTTTAAAACTGCCAAAATCTTTATTAATTTGTTCTAATATTTTACTACTTGGCTTACCTCCGCCCTGCGGTTTTATTGAATGCCAAAAAAAGGTATGATTCCATATTTGGGCTGCATTATTAAAAATAGCTGCATTTGAGTTTTGAGATGACCATTTTATTATTTCTTCTAAATCTTTCTTTTGTAATTCTTCTTTATCTTTAAGTAAATTATTTAGATTTTGTACATATGCATTATGATGCTTACCATGATGATAATCAAAAGTTTCGTGAGTGAAATACGGTTTAAAACTCTCTTTATCATAAGGTAAATCAGGTAATATGAAAGGATATGAAGTTTGATTAGACTTGTCGCAATAAGCCATATTTATTTTCTCCTATGTTAGTTTTTATACTGGGTTATACTACGGTTTGAACACTATATTAAAAAATACCACTCACAAGATAACACATTCAGGATGTGGTATGACATAATCCACCCAACAACTCATAAAAATCAGAAGCTAAAAGAAGTGATCCGGTTATTATAATATTCGCTTTAATATTGCCGTTTATTTTCTTTATATCACTAATCGCTTCTTCAATAGAATCACTTGCACTAAAATCAATACCGCTCTTTTTACCTTCAGAATCTATTCTTTCTGCACTATGACTTAGAGGTTCAGAGAGAACTTTAACACCATACCCTTTAATTATCAAACCCCTAAAATAAGAACAAAATTCTTCGATATTTCTATTTTTAGTCATACCGAGTATTAAATATATAGGCGATGTTAAATTATCGCAAATCCAACTAGCTAGAACCTGTGCTCCACTATTATTATGGGCTCCGTCTAACCAAATTTGAACATTATCACCTATTAATTTGGAATATTTTTTTGGTTCTATTTTTTCGATTCTTGCAGACCAAACAGTATTTTGCAATCCTTTAGAAATCATTTTGTTGCTAATATTAAATTTTTTATTTATCAAACTAATTAAAGCAATAACGCTTGCTGCATTTATTAATTGATGATCACCAAGCAGTGAAGGAATCGGAAATTCATAAGTAAAATTTTGTGACGAATAAATAAATCCGTTGTTAGTCTTTTTAATACCGAAATCATATTCATAACAGAAAATCGGTACTTCTATCTCTTCAGCCTTTATAAATAATATTTCATACACTTCCAAAGTTTGCATACTTATAACGCAAGGAATGCACTGTTTCATAATACCTGCTTTTTCAACTGCTATTAAGGGTAATGTATTACCCAGCACATTCATATGATCATATGAAATAGGTGTAATTAAAGTAATTAATGGTTGTGCTACTATATTTGTTGCATCTAACCGTCCGCCAAGCCCAGTCTCTAAAATTAATATATCGGCTCTAGTTCCTGCAAACGCTAGAAATGCTGCTGCCGTAGTACCTTCAAAAAAGCTAGGTTCAATATTAAATTTTTCGCTTGCTACCCTCACCTGCTCACAAATCTGCCATAATTCATTATCCGAGATTTTCTCGCCCGCTAATATGATTCGTTCATTAAATTCTAATAAATGAGGAGAAGTATAGCAATGTACCTTATAATTGGTAAGCGTAAAGATGCTTTTGAGCATAGCAGCACTTGAACCTTTACCATTTGTACCTGCTATATGTATAATGGGAGGAAGCATTAAATGAGGGTCACCTAATGCTTTTAGAAGGCTTGCTATATTCTCAAGATTATATTTAATGTTATTTTTCCAAATTGGCACCGGGAAATGTGGCATTAACATTTTATTTATTGCTATTACTTACTACTTTATTTGGTTTTACTAAGTTAATAAGTCCAATTAATAAGAATGATTTTATTATACCAGGTATAATAAAAGGTAATACACCACCATAAAATGCGCCGCTGACTCCTAAGAATTTAAAGAGCCACATCCAACCAGAACTCATAATAATTATATTACCGATTAAACATAAAGATATCTGATTTAACCATTTATTAGAAGTAAATATTTTATCTTTTAAGCTAGCCATAACATAACCGGCAATTAAAAAACCTGCTAGATATCCTCCGGTAGGACCTAATAATACTCGTAAACCACTTGAAAACCCTCCGAATACAGGGATTCCCATTACTCCAAGAGTTATAAAAGATAATATTGTTAAAGGTCCGGTAGTTTTATTATATGTAAGTCCGATGAACATCACTGCAACGGTTTGCAATGAAATAAATATAGGCTTTATAGGTATTATTATTTGTGAACAAATAGCGAGTAATGCCACTCCTAAAACTATTTCCATTGCTTGCCTTTTAATTAAAGGTAGTGAGATTAAATTAAGTTGCATAAAATTACCTCATAATTTATTTTTTAAATAACTAAAATAATAGAATTATATAAATGTTCTTGTCAAGAATATAAAAATGAAAATAAAAATTTATAATGATCTAGGAGTGTCAAAAGAAAGTGTTAAGCATTGCGAATATACCCTAAAACTTTACGCTTTAAATTATAAAGTAGAATATATTTCTGCACAAGAAATTATAGATGGGATGTGGATTCAAAATACCTTATTACTTATTTTACTTGGAGGAAGAGACTTGTATTATGTACAAAAATTACAAGGAAAAGGTAATCTTATAATACAAAATTATTTAAAAAATGGAGGGCATTTTCTTGGAATATGTGCCGGTAGTTATTATAGCGGTAATTATTTGGCATTTGCTAAAGGAACAAATATAGAGGTGATAGGTGAAAGAGAATTAAAGATTTTCAATGGAGTGATTAGAGGACCGTTGCTTGCTCATTATTATTACAATTCATATAAAGGAGCAAGAGCTGCTTATTTAAAAATAAACCCTAAACTTAAATTAAATATAAAAGACTGTTATATTTTTTATAACGGTGGAGGATATTTTGTTGACGTAGAAAATACCAAAGATACTGAAATAATAGCAAGTTATGAGGATTCTAAGGCTGCAATAATAAAATGTGCATATGGTAATGGAACAGCTATTCTAAGCGGCGTTCATCTTGAATATGATCCTGCACTTATAAAAAATCAACCTCTTAATAAGATTTGTAAAATACTAAAAGCTCATGATACGAAAAGAATAAAATTATTAAATAATATATTCAAAAATCTAAATTTGTATAATAGTTCGGAGGTGTAAAACCCGGGATTCTATCTTGTAATAATAACCTAAAAGCGGGTCTTGATTTGATGAGAGAGTACCAATGTTTGATAAGCGTCCATTTACCCCAAAAAATCTCACCAAAATAATCGAGTGCCGATAAGTGACAACTTGCGGCAATATCGGCAATCGTGAGTGAATCCGATACGATATAGCTTCTTTTTTCTAGCAAAGAAGTTATATATTCTAAATGATAGTTTAGATTATTTTTTGCAGCACGTAAAAACTCGGTTCGCGGACTGCTCATTTTAGCAATTGATCTTATAACTTTTTCGTCAATAATAATTTTAGTAACTTCACGATAAAACTTATCGTTAAACCAAAAAAATAATCGTCTAATTTCGGTACAAATATCAATATCTTCATCTAAAAAATTAAAATTTGGATATTTGCTATTAAGATATTCAACAAAAGGATAAATTCCTATTACGCATAAGCCATATGATTCTTCTAAAACGGGTAAAGTTCCAGATGGGTTTATTTTTAAGAAACCTTTATTAAATTGCCAATAATCTTCTTTAATTGTAGTAAATTCTATATCTAATTCTTTTAAGAAGACTCGAGCTTGTCTTGAAAGAGGACAAATAGGATAATGATATAACTTTTTCATTAAAATTTATGTTATAGTAAGTTCGATGTTATCCTGTGGTTTAACCCTGTGGTCCTTAGGATTTTTATAAGGTCTATAAGCCGGATTCTGTATGAATATACATTCATTGCAGTTATTTATCTAGGATAAACGTTACCGTTTACCTCAAGCGATCTACCCGCATTACAAGCCGGTTAGAGATAACCCGGGAACTTAAAATACAAGTTCTGTAAAGCCTATTTGATCTTGCTCTTGGTGGGGTTTACCATGCGTAACTTGTTACCAACTTACCGGTACGCTCTTACCGCACCTTTTCACCCTTACCGAAATATTTCGGCAGTATATTTTCTGTGGCACTTTCCCTAAAGTAATAATACTCCGCCGGAGATTAGCCGGCACCATACCTCTATAGAGTCCGGACTTTCCTCGTGATCTATAGCTTTGCTATATCATCCACGCAACTGCATGACCACTTAGAATTATGGTCAATTTTCTTAAATTAGTCAATAACATTTAGAAGAAATTAACTATCTGGGGGATGGTTAATTCTATTTCATGGAATAACTATGTATAGGACTATAAGAAAAAACATATAGTATATTATCATAGTTATCCATTATAGTATGGATAATAAAAAACCGTTATAAAGTACTAACTAAAGTAATATAAGAGTAATACTAATCTGATCATTTGTACATTTTTGTATCAATTCCGCCTCATATAGCAGTAAATGAGTTTGTACAAAAAGCAAAGAGAAGAAGAACATCAGAAATCATATAACAAGAATTTCCTAAGTTGAAGAAAATATATTAGGAAAAACATTTTTGGGTAGGAGGCTATTTTAGTACAACAAGTGGTCATATTACAAATTTAGGTAATTAATGAGTACATAAATAACCATACAGAAGCTTATCAGCCATCTTCAATTTCTAATTATTTAGATTGAAGTAGCTTTAGCGTAATTCTATAGCACTTCTAGTGCTGCTATCCCAACCTATCGGCTCCTCCAGCCTATAGTAGTTGAGTTATTAGACTCTATAAGATTTATTTCTTATCAAGATATTTAACTTTTGTACACAGAACCTAATTAAATTAATAAGTATAATAATAAATTTATTAATAAATTTAAAATTTCAACTATTTTATTATAATTTAACGTTGCTACTATTTTTTTCATACTGTATAAATATGATTTAATGTTCCTAAATACATAAGTTGTTTAGCAAATTTTAATATATGATATGAAAAAATTAATTTATCATTTTGGCAGTAATGGTAGTGATGGAAACGCTAGCATGAAAAATATACTTGGTAACAAAGGTGCTGGTCTTGCCGAAATGTCTAACCTAAAATTACCTATTCCAGATGGTTTTACAATAACTACGGAGCTATGTAATTACTTTTATACCCACAATAATAACTTTCCTCAAAATTTTCAAAGTGACTTAAAAAATGCTATCACCGAACTTGAAATAACTACCGGTAAAATTTTTGGCAGCACAAGCAATCCTTTGTTATTATCGGTGCGATCAGGTTCTACAGTTTCAATGCCCGGAATGATGGATACTATCCTTAATCTTGGAATGAATAACGAAGTGTGTAATGCTCTTGCAGATTCCTGCGGTGATAAACGATTTGCTCTTGATAGTTACAAAAGATTTTTAGAAATGTACGGCTCAACGGTATTATCTATACCTAGTGATCTATTTGAACAAATTTACGAAAAACACAAGATTCAAGCTAATCTTTATAAAGATAGTGAAATTACCATAGAATTATTAGAAAAAATTATTGACGATTTTAAACGATTGCATATTAAGTATACTAAGCAACTAATTAATGACCCTTATGAGCAATTAGAATCGGCAATTAAAGCGGTACTACACTCTTGGATGAGTAATAGAGCAGTTATATACAGAAAAATCAATAATATTTCGGGGGACTTCGGTACGGCTATTAATATCCAAGCAATGGTTTTCGGTAATTTAGGCAAGACTTCAGCTACGGGAGTTGCTTTTACTAGATCACCTTCTACAGGAGAAAAAAAGCTCTTTGGAGAATTTTTAATAAATGCTCAAGGTGAAGACATAGTGTCGGGAACTAGAACACCTATGCCTATTATAGCAGACGATTCAAATTCTATGCAAGCAATGATGCCAAAAGTGTTTAATGAGCTATCACAAATTGCGAAAAAGCTTGAAGAACATTACTTAGATATGCAGGATATAGAATTCACGATAGAAAATAATAAGTTATATATCTTGCAAACACGTACTGCAAAAAGAACCGCCATTGCTGCTATTAATATTGCCGTACAAATGGTAGAAGAAAAGCTGATTTCTAAAGAACAAGCTTTAATGCGAATAGATCCGGAATCATTAAATCAATTATTACATACAAGAATTGATTACAGTAAGGGTTTTTCTTCTATTGCCGAAGGGCTGCCTGCTTCTCCAGGTGCTGCAACGGGTATTGTAGTATTCTCACCTTATGATGCTGAAAAATTATCTCATCATCATAAAGTAATTTTAGTACGCCATGATACCAGTCCAGAAGATATTAACGGAATGTATGTTTCTGCAGGTATTTTAACTATTAGAGGGGGAATGACTTCGCATGCAGCAGTTGTGGCAAGAGGTATGGGGAAACCTTGCGTTTGCGGCACAAGTAATTTATCTATAGATGAGAAAAAGCAAATACTAACGGCAGGCAACATAGTTATTAAACAAGGTGATACTATAACGATTGATGGCAGTAGCGGTAAAGTCTTTTTAGGTGAAATGCCGTTAATCCAGCCTACTTTCAGTGAGGCATCAAAGTTAATTTTAGATTGGGCAGACGAAATTAGCAGTTTAAAAGTTCGCGCAAATGCTGAAACGGTTAGTGATGCTTTAATATCCATAAAGTTCGGGGCACAAGGTATAGGTTTGTGTCGTAGCGAACATATGTTTTTCGATAAAAATAAAATTCCTTTAGTAAGAGAAATGATTATTGCTCCTGATATAGAACATAGAAAGCTTGCTGTGCAGAAATTATTACCTCTACAAACTGAGGATTTTAAGGCCTTGTTTAGAGTAATGAATGGAAAACCAGTCAATATTAGATTACTTGATCCGCCATTGCATGAGTTTTTACCTACCACTGAAGAAGAAAAAAAGAATTTGGCAAATAGCTTAAATTTACCTTTAGCCATGATTAATCAACGTCTTCATGCTATGCATGAAATAAATCCTATGCTTGGTCATCGTGGGTGTAGACTTGGTATATGTTCACCGGAAATTTACCAAATGCAAATAGAAGCAATTTTTACAGCTATTTTTGAGCTACATACAAAAGAACATATAGAATGTAATTTAGAGTTAATGATTCCTTTAATTAGCAATGTAGGTGAAGTAAAAAAGCTTAAAATGGATATTTATGAGGTAATAGAGGAATTAGAGCAACGTTATAGGTATAAGTTTTTCTTTATGCTTGGTACTATGATAGAACTACCAAGAGCAGCACTTGGCAGTAAGAAAATAGCTAAGGAAGTTAACTACTTCAGTTTTGGTACTAATGATTTAACTCAAACAACATACGGGATTTCTAGAGATGATATTGCTTCTTTCCTTCCATATTATTTACAAGAAAAGATTTTTGAATCTGATCCATTTACTATCATCGATGAAGAAGGAGTAGGAGAACTAATTGAAATTGCTATAAAACGAGGAAAAAGCAGTAATGCTAATTTAAAACTTGGAGCTTGTGGAGAACATGCAGGAAACCCTGTCTCTATAGAATTTTTCCATAGGATGCATTTAAACTATGTGTCTTGCTCTCCATATCGAATCCCTATAGCACGAATCGCTGCAGCACAAGCTAAAATTAAATATGGGTAATAAAGTATAATACAGGAATTTTAGATTCCTGTATTATACTTTATTACTCTTCAAATGTTGATGATTTACCTGTAAGGTTACTATAACCTATCCGCTTAAATTGTGTCGCCTTTGTTTAAAAATTGATAATTACCTCCTTACCTCCATTAGGGAAATATTCTTTTTTCAAATCTCATTTTAGTATTTCTATAAAATATTTTAGTGGATCTACTCTATAATTCGCTACAATAAATTCACAATGCTTTGTTACTTGCTTGTACGTACAGTTACTTTAACGCTGTTTTAAGAAAATAATTTAAAAATGTGCAAATCTTTAACTATTTATCACTACTGCAATTAAGTTACTTTTACTAGTGGAATTATTTATTAAAGATTGTATCTCTTCTTTTAAAAGTTTTCCATTAGCTTGAATTGACACTTACTAACACACTAAATATTATTGGTATTTACTACCTTTTGAACTTGTTTCTTTCCATATATTTACTAAATCAATTATTAAAAAACTAGACATTATAATCTTTTTTTGAGAAATCGTAAGGTTTACATTTTTATATTTGTTGGGTAGAATATTTAGGTTCTGTGAAGATTCCTCAAACATCCATAATGAGATTATTTTAGCAATTTTCACAGAACCTAGATTTATTATTTTAAAACGTATATGATCATAATACCTATACTAAGTATCTTTGGGTTTTCATCTTTTTTTGCACAATATTTTAAAACAAAATTGACTTTTGCTATTCCTGTAACAATCAGCATACTAGTACCAATTTTATATTGCTTTGCTATGTTAAAGCTATTGTCGACTGTAACATATATAAGTTATTTCCTCGGTATATTTTTAGCTCTTAGAAATTTGCATATTCCATCTAAAGAATTTATTGTTCTCGCTTTACTAATTTTCATATTTTTTCTTTATACAAGAGATGCATCACTGCATTCTTATGATGATTTTTCTCATTGGGGGATATTCACCAAAGAATTGCTATATTTTGGTTTTTTTGAAAATCAAAGCTCATTAACTTCTATAATTACTACGCATGCTCATTATCCAAGAGGTGCTGCAGTTTATCATTATTTTATGCTTTTACTTTCAGGTTATTCTGATGGTAACGTATTATTTGCACATTGCTTATTACATTTAGCATTTCTAGCTCCTTTAGCCGTAAATGAGAAATTTTGGCAAACTGGTGTATTGTTTTCACTTTTACTGTGTAGCGTAGTGTTATATACGACAGGGATTCGCTCTATATATAACGATAGTACTATTGGTTTAATGTTTGGAGCTATTTTTGCAATCTATATACTTGAGGAAAATAAACAAAAAGCGTTACTGATTATTTTACCTATTACGATATTGCTTGCTTTATTTCGAGAAATTGGAACATGGCTTGCTAGTTTTGCTTCAATAATTCTTATATTTCATTATACACTTTTTTATAAAAAACCTAAAAAAATAAGTGATTATATTATATATCTAATTCTAATTACTTTACCTATTCTATTTAGTTTTATTTGGATTAGTTATTTTAAAAACACTCATGATTTTTTTGACAGAGTTGACCATAGCTTTAGCAATTTAGTATATATCGCTGAAAATTTTAATGCACAACATAAGTTATTATTACTAAATTACGGTAAATTTTTTCTATTATTCTTAGTAAAAGAGGGAAGTCTGGTTGTATATACTATTTGTATGGCAGTATGGTATGGAATTCATAAATATAAACCGGATTTGTTGAAAGAATATAGATTTTTTCTGATAAGTACATTTATTTGCTTTATCATGTTTGCCTTATGGCGATTATATTTATATTTCTTTAACTTTAGTTATGAGGAGGCAATTAGAGGAGCATCGTTACTTAGATATCTAGGATGTTATGTTATCGGTATTGGAATGATTGCGGCTTCATATGTTAAAATTAGTATTTTCTTAAATAAGCAAAGCAATAAAGAATTATTTATATTTCTTTTGCTCCTTGCTGTTTCTACGTTTTCCTTAGTAAAAAACATACTAAGAATCAAACACTTAAGCTTAGAACAAAAGGCTTTTATTCAGCAAATCACAGAAGTTAAAAAGCTATTAGAGCAAGGAAATAAAATTGAATTTAATTTTAGTGGTAAGAAAGATAATTTACAATGTTATATATTAAATTATACTCTAGCACCGTATTTAGATAAAAAATATTTACAAGAATGTATAACAAGCCCTAAAGAAATGATGAGAGAGATAAAAAAAGAAGCAGTATATATGCCTTTTAGATAACTGTTATATCGTTCCCCGCTAAAGGGTATTTGTTGTGTCCGACCTACTTCATGGATAACATTGATTAGATTTTTTAATCCATACGATAATGTCATTCCAAATACAAAACCAATATAGATTTTAACACGAATGGATATAAAATATAATTTAGCTGCTGCTTACCAAATAATGGCGTATTTATCGCTAGATGATCATACTTATACGCATCTATCCGCAAGACCCAAAGAGGCTGATTTTGACTATATTTATCCTTTTGGACTAAGATTTGAATAGGTAACTACTGATAAACTTTTAAAAGTTAGTTTGGACGGAAAAATTTTAGAAGGGGAAGAATACCAATATAATAAAACTGGTTACTTTATTCATGGTAGTATTTATAAAACACGTCCTGATGTTTCTGCTATTTTTCATTATCATACTCCTGCATGTATTGCAGTTTCTGCTTTAAAATGTGGTCTTCTACCAATCAGCCAGTGGGATTTGCATTTTTACGAGAGAATATCATATCATGATTATAATTCTCTAGTGCTAGATGCTGAAAAACAAAGCAATAGACTTGTTAATGATATTAAGCAAAATTACTTCGTAATCATGGTGCCATTACCTGCGGCAAAACTATTCATGAAGCTATGTTTTATACTTATCATTTAGAGCAGACCTGTAAAACGCAATCCCTATTAAATTCTGTAACACAACAAGAGCTTATGATGCCTTCCGTAGAAATATGTAAACAAACAGTGCAAGATTTGCTATTGTTTGAAGAAGATTTGGGTAAACGTGACTGGGAGACTTGGCTATGGCTTGTAAAAATGTGATCTTATACTGTAAATTCATCAGAGTTGTTACATGGATCACAATTTTACATTGAGCTAGGGGAAATTATGGAGTAAATTGATAAGAACAAAAAAAACAATGCTAAAATTTCCTTTGATTATTTTTGGCCATGTAATAGATGCTGCAATTCCGGAAAGGATAAAGAACGCTCAATAAAAGTCTGTTGTTCTACAGATAAATAAGTGATTGCCAGATTAATAAACACTATAGGAGATGATTTTATCATTAGCAACAAGTTCAGGTGTACCTTCTATGGCAAAGTCTGAAGCATTTTATATAATACGAATACTATCCGTCAACAACGCATATTAATAGCCTGTGTGAAATAATGAGTTGATATATGAAGTGCATCGGGTATTATTTTATCACGATTGCTGATAATATATGCTCATTATAAGGTTCTTGCAAGTGAAATGAGCGCCTTCTGCTTGGATATTTTAATGGATTTGTATAAGTATCTTCACCAATATTTTTTATGTTTTTAACACCTGCTTCTTTAAGCTTGAACTCTACAAAAGCTGGTAAATCAAACATATAATTGTTTTCTTTTTTTGAATTTATAAAAAATTGTCTATTGTTAATATCCTTACTTAAGAAAGTATTATAATATTCATCATCAACTTCATATGAACTTTGAGCTATAGCGGGACCTATCACTGCTATTAAATTCTTTGCTCCTTTTTCTATCATTTTAGTAACTATATTACTAATAATATTATTTATACTTCCTTTCCAACCCGCATGTGTTGCTCCTATTATTTTACCGTCGCCGCTTGCAATTAGTACTGGTACACAATCTGCTGATTGTACAGCTAATACTAAATTTTTCTTAGTTGTAATGCTTCCATCTGCTTCAGGTATGGCAATTATGGGACCATCAGCATTAACAATTTGGTTTCCATGCACTTGATTTAAAATTAAAATATCTTGTGCTTTAAAATAAGTAGTAATAGATTTTTTATTTTTAACTATTTCTGTTTCATTTATCGAGTTATTTTTTTTTATATATCTATGAGTAGAATTATTGAATGTTTTATCAAAAATTTTATAATAAACTGATCCGTTTATTATTAATCTTTCCATGAAAATACCCTATATTAATTATAATAGTTTTATTACTGCTTTATCGTGCCGTTTACAAAAAAACAAACAGTTAGAAAAAATAATAGCACAATTTCGCCAAGATTATGATCTAATTCCTATCATAGGCGTAGAAATAGAGTTTTATTTAAGTCACAATATTGATATAGCTAAATTTGAAATCCTTTTAAGAAAGTACTTAGCTAGATTTAAAATTCCTAAAATAAAACAAGAAAAAGGTAATAATCAATTTGAAATAGACCTACCTCCTTCTACAAACTTAATACAATATATAAAAAATATATTAGAGGTTAAAACTATCTTAAAAGAAATTGCACAGCAGTTAAACGGTGATATAGATTTTTCTCCTAAACCATTTTTGGATGATTATGGTAATAGTATGCACTTTCATATTAATTTTAATTCTAAGTTTAATGATTATTACATAATTTTAGCAGCACAAGGGCTGTGTCACTATATGTTAGATACCCTACTCGCTTTTATGCCAAGCACTATAGATTATTCACGGATAAATAAAAAATTTATGGCTCCTACTCATATATCATACGGTGGAAATAATAGAAGCGTAGCCGTACGAATTCCAGATTCTTTTCCTAAACGTATAGAACATCGCTTATCTTCTCCCGAAACTGATCCGTATATAGCAATTTTCACTATTTTAAAATCAATATTATTGGCTTTAAAATCTCCAAATTCACTCCAAAAAATAGAAAAAATTTATGGCAATGCTTTCGACCATCAATATAATTTAACTCCATTACCGACATCATCTTATGAGAGCTTTATGTTATTTAAACCAGAATTTTTTAAGTAATTTTACTACAAAAAAATAATTGTTTTTTACAACTAAAATTTAAATTGATTTAAAGTTTAAAATATAAAACGACTTAAATTGTTTTAATTAATTATTTTTTGTAAAACAAAATACTTATGAAGTGCTTTAATACACATTTCACTCTATATTTTCATAATTTTTCATTAGATAATTAAATTCTGCACCATAGATGAATATCATATTTATAATATAGAAGAATATTAATGTAACTATTATACTACCAAGGGAACCGTACATTAAATTTAATTGATTATAGTAGACTATATAAGTTGAAAGCAAATAGCCACTTATTATCCATAATATCACAGTTAATACAGCTCCTGGAAATACATCAACAAAATTTAGTTTTACATTAGGTAATATATAATACAAAGACGAAGCTCCTAAGAATAATAAAATTAAAATAAAAGAATATCTTATAAAATTTAAAATGATCTTATATTTTTCAATAGCCTCTAATATTATTGGAATTTTCATAAAAATTATTGGAATCACTACTAAAAGAAACATAGTAAATGTAATCAAAGCACTAATTATAAGAAACTGTATAATACTAAGTAATCTTCTTCTTATATAAGGGGGCGGAGATTTTATTTGATATACACGATTTAAAATAGTTCTTAAACATTCTACAAAAGAAGAAGCAGTCCAAACACTACCTACAATTGCAAGATTCATTAAACTTTGAGGAGGCGCGCTTAGTAATTCTCGAATTCTTTTTTCTATTGATTCCGTTGCTTGTTCCGGAAGACTCTCTAGAAAAATCTGTATAAAATTTTGACCAAGTTCTGAAGCTCCTAAAAAACTTGTCAAAGCTAATAAAAATACTAGGAAAGGGAAAATAGATAAAAGTATCATAAATGACATATATCCGGAATGTTCCACACCATCATCTTCTATTGTTCTAAATAAGGCTACATAAAGACAATTAAAAATTTTTCTCATTATAAGCTTAAGTTTTTTTATTATTAATTAATTATATATGTTATTTTTTTAGTAAAACTTATAATTTTTATTAAAAATAATAACATATGTGTTCTGAAAACGGATTGAAGAACTGCTGCAAATTCCGATTTCTACAACTTTTTAATCAATAGTAAAAATTACTTTTGTAATTTACTATTGGTAATAATTATGATGCTTTTTTGCTGCAAATAATAAGATTATCTTAGATAGGTTATACTATTTCTACAAAAACCTTATTAATTCCTGCTACAAAATAACTCAAAATATAAATTAATTAGTAATCTTTACAGAACCTAATGTTATATTTAATCTTAAATAAGTGTGCTGTAAATAATTAATTTACAATTTAAATGAAATTATCCTTGATTTGAAATATCAACTTAGAAATGAAATTTTCCCTTGCATTAATTTTATATTTTTCTACAATACACAAAAATTTTATTTTTTATATAATTGTAATTTATGCTTCAGGTAAATAAGTTTTTAAAAGATAAAATATTTATATTGTATCTTTAAATAATATTTAAAGTTCTTATGATATTTTTTATTTGATAAGGAATAATTTTGTACGATTCTTTAATAATTATTTACCAAATGATTACAAAAAACTTAAAAAATGTTATTTTATAGTTGCTTATAATGTTAATTTATGGTACCATTTCTACTTGTAATTGTAGAACTTTAGTGGTATAAAATTATTAATAACTACGTATGTTATAATTAATATTGTTCAAAGAAAATTTTTAAATTATAGATATAATTAGTAATTAAGGAGAAGATAATGGGTAGAAAAAACGATATTATACAAAAAATCGATAGTTTTATCGGCAAGAAAATTTATTCTTTAAGACTCGCTAAGGGGTTATCTCGTCAACAGCTTGCTGAAGTCATTGATGTAACTCATCAACAATTACAAAAATACGAAAAAGCAATTAATAGAATTTCTGTAGGAAGGCTAGTACTAATCGCAGAAGCTTTAGATAGAAATATTGATTATTTTTTTGAAGGTTTAGAAGAAGCTAATAAACCTCAACCTGTACATACTCAACATCAACGCATGTGCATTGAAGTTTCAAGAAATTTTATGAAAATTAATAGTACAGAAGAACAACAAGCTGTTAATAATTTAGTAAAATGTTTAGCTGGAAAAGAAAAGATAAAAACTAATACATAAACACATATTTTGTGAACATCATTAAGCTTTATTTAATATAGTATCCTAAACAGTTTTTTTTGTCATTGTGAAAAAAGTTATAAGGTAATTGCTTCAGTAAAGAAGAAAAAACGCTAAAGAATTAGCATTTTTGTATTATTTTTCTAGGTTGTCATGCAAGTACTACAACTGCTCGCAATGACAATTTAGTATCCATGTAACAAGTTTTTAGCTAGAATGACATTTTATGGTACTCTTCCTATATTCTTGCGTGGTTTTAGTGTAGTATCATAACCTACTTTAGATTTATCTTGAATTGCAACTTTTGCTTCAAGCTTTGTACGGTTTTTTGTTAACATTTTTATATTATTAATGCTACCTTTTTTCTTATTTTCTGACTCATTTTGAATTAAGGTACTAATTAATTTTATTTTTTCTTTATCATCTAATTTTAGATTTTCAATAAATGATTTTTTCTCTTCTAACTCTTTAGTGCTATTATAACTTCCTTGTTGTTGTTCATATTGTAGTTTATATTTCTCATCTATAGCTTTATAATCATTAACTATTTTACTAATGTTTTGCTCTGATTCCGCTCTTGTTTCTTTAATAGTATTAAGATTAGCATTTGGAGAAAGCATAACGCGCAAATTATTGACTTTCTCAACTGCAAGCTTAGAGATATCACTTAATATACTAGAAGTTTTTGTCACAACTTTTTCTTCTGAGACTTTAAGTTTTTCCGGATGGAATGTTAAAATATCAGCTACATCTTGGACTTTATTAAAATCATCACGAGGCTTAGTTTGTTCTACACTTTGAGATAAATCTTTATTTAAATTTTGAGTTTCTCTATCTAAAACTGCTCCACTCACTGCATCTTTAAGTATTTGTTTATCTTCAGCAGTACTCTTATCAATTCCGTTAGAAACAGCTTTAATCATTTCAGAAGTTATTTCAGGATCTGCTTTGCTTTCATAAACACCTTCTACTAACCCTTTAGTCATTAAATCTCTAACAGGTAAATCAGTCTTACCTTCTGCAATACCTTTTTCTGCCAATTCCATAATAGTTACTTTATCTGCTAAGCATGTATTACTATGGCTAATTATAGCCTTACCTACCCCTTTAACAATATCTGCTTTATCTTTAGTATCAAGTGCGCTTTCTGCAACTGTTTTAGTAATTCCCTCAATTATTTCACCTTTTAACTCTGCTTGAACTGGAGCATCTAAAACCTTTGTAGTCACATCTTGTATTTCTTTCATTTTAGCAATAGTATTAAATACAGGATTAGCTAAAATGCTTAGCACTTCTGATATTTTACTTTCTTTCTCTTGTTCCACTGTAATCTTATCTAAATTCTGCCTCATCAATTGTTGTTGTTCTTCACTAAGAACTCCGGCCTTTACCCCTTTTTTTAATATAGAACCTAATAATTTTTGTTTTTCTGCGTTACTTAGTTGAGAAGTATTAACTTTATCACCTACTGCTATAAGCAGTATCCCTTTATCTTCAGTAGAAAGGTTACTTTTTATTACAGCATCTATAGTAATACCGTCAGAATCTATTGCCTTTTCTACTATTTGTTGCTTATATTTGGGCTCAAGATTCTCTGAATTTAAAGCAATAGCTAGTTTGGCTTCAAGCATTTTTGATTTTTCGCGATCTGATAAAGCACTATCACTTTTTATGTTTTCTAATATACTACCTACACCCGATACTTTTGCGTCCGGTGCAAGATCTTTATTATTGATTATATTTCCAGCTAAAACAATTATATTAGCCTGCTTTTCAATTATATCACTTTTTTCATTATTAAGAATTGCCTTGGCTGCTTCTTTAATGAATTCAATTTGTTTATTACAGTCCGTTTCTTTTGTTAAACCTGCATTGACATAATTTAATAAATCTTGCATGCTGCCTGACAAAGCTGTAACTGCATTAAGTATCAGATTTGGAATTTCTGAAGACTCAGCTTGTTGCATTTGTAGTATTTGTGTAGCAGTATGAATAGATGACTTTAATCCTTGATTTGGAGTTATTATTGGTTGTGGAGTTTTCTGAGATCGATCTTGTGCCTTTGTTAAATCTTCAGCTATAGTTTGTGATAAATCAATCGATTGACCTTTGTTTAGCTCTACCTCTTTCATCATTTCTTGATATTTACTGCGTGTTACTGCAAGTGTATAAATTTCTCCCCCATGCTCAATATAAGCTACCGCATCTGGTCCGTCTCCAGCAAATTTTAAAGGCTGCGGCGAGCTTATTTCTTTAAGTAGAGGTTTACCGTTTGGTCCTTCTTCGTAGTGAGCAGTGAAATATACTGCTTTATTTTTAGAGGGTTTTGTACCATCAGCTTTTAATGCTACCATTGATAGATGCATCGACCCATCGGCTTTATCAAGTTTTATAGGAAAATCTATTTCTCTATATGTACTGACCTGAATCTGAGTACCGTCTTGTTTAGATACAGTAAAAGGTTTAGTTTTATAGGTCATTTCATTTAAGGTACAAAGTTCATCACCTGCATCATTTTTAACTACTATTGATCTAAGATCACTGGCACTTACTTGATATTCCCACTGTATTGGTTTGAATCCACCTTTATAATGTTCAGCACTATATGTTGCAAGAACATTTCTATAACCTGTTATTTCTGCTGCTTCTAACTTCTTTTTAGTCTCTAAATCTTCAAAAGCTTGATCAAGCAATACTCGATTATCCGGATTACTTAAAAAAACACGGAATTTTTTATCTTCTTCCTCCTTTATTTGTTCAGCTAATTCTGGATTTGTATTGGTAAAATATTCTCTTAATATATCTCTTTGTTTTTCTAGGATTTCTTTTCTGATTGCTTCAGTTATTGGGTCTAATGTTTGACCATCAGCTAGTATCCTTTCCGATAAAGCACTAATTGAAGAGGTAGATTGAGTAGAAGATGCAGGAGTAACAATAAAACCATCATCAGCGGCCTCCAGTGTAGTTTGAGAAAAAAGGTCTTGCTTTACTTGTTGTTGTTTTTCTGCTTCTATAAATTCTCTATTTGCTAAAGGATCAAATTCACTTGTATCTGGGTTACCGTCATTACTCATAAAACCTCTAATTTAATCAAAAATTAATTATCACAAATTGCAAATAATGCAGATTCTACATTGATACCGCTACCATTCCAACAACGGTATGAATCCAGTTTTGCTTTCTTAGCATACTGTGGCCTCATGGTATCTAGTGTTTTTGATTTTTTTTGGGATCCTGCGATCAAATCGCGAGATGACACCGCCAAAAATTTATTCCTCACTTTTACGGGAATAATATAAAAACCCCATCTTTGTTGCAGTTTGTCTTATACTGTCAAAGATATATATACGGATTTTAGGAATATCAAGAAAAAACTGATATTCTTATTGAGAAATTTTAATAGAATTTTTATATTCTTTATTGAGTTCTTTAGTCGCCCAAAGCCAGGTTAAGCAAGTAATTATAAATATAATCATTAAACAGATGGCAATAGATTGATAACTAGCGGAAGGCAACATTATAAATACTAATGATTGTAAAAATGCACTACCTGATTTACCGAGTTTTGTACCAATTACATCAGCAGCAGCTTTACCTTTTATTTTTATTTCTGGATCTAAAGGCACATAAGCCATTTCTTTTGTCGCATCAAATAAAGTATATTTGCTTGATTTACTAAGCACATTTTGAATAGCACCGATTGTTATGGCAATTAAAGCAGGGTCGGTTAGAATAAAGTTTGCTATTATGAGAACTGCAAATCCTTCAAAATTATTAACGGTGAAAAATAATATACCGGTAATAAAAACTATTAAAGGTGTGATAACTGCCGCCGTAAACCAGCCAAGTCTTCTAACTATATTTGAACCAAGTACGACAAATAAAATAGTAAATACACCCGTATAACTTAAATAACTTCCTATAAAAGCAGCATATTCTGTTGGAGTTTTATAAATTTTAGTAGCTGCTGCTTTCCAAGGACCTTCTACTAAATTTATTGCAATGCCATAGCAAATTAGTAAAGTTGCGATCAATCTGATATGTCTTGAAGAGAGAATCATCTGAAAACTTTCGGCAATTGTCATTGATTTTTTCTTTACTTTAAACTTGAGTAATACCATATGCTCTTTATCTAGTATTTTATGATTAAGCAGCCAAAAAGTTTTAATAGCTATTATGCCTAAAATTAATACTATGCTGAGTATAATTTGTATAGAAAGCATATGAAAAGATGATTGTAATGCAAATTTATTAGTTATATACTCGTTAATATTACTCAGATTTTCTAAAAATTGTCCTGCAAAATAAATGCCTGTTTGACTAAGTAAACCAAACAATGGATAAAATCTTTTAGATTCTTCAACTGTAGTAATATTATTAACAAACTGCCAAAAAAGTAATGCAAAAACTACATTTGGCCATAATTCAGCTATTATGTAAAATAAAGAAAAACTCCACTTTGATAAAAGCAATATAAACCATTTTAAATTAGGTAAACTGACTGTTAAATTTTGAATGGTTACAGGGCTTAAATGTAATATTTCATGATTCGGGAAAATAATATAAGCAAATAAAGCAAAAAATGCCAAAAAAATTGATATAATAAGATAAAATATATTTTCTGCTTTTATCCTATTAACAAGCTTTACATAGATAGCAGTCATTAAGAAAGCAGATGGCATTACTCCCCAAAATTTTAAAAATGAGATAGTCTCGGCACCGATCATAGTGGTAACAATACTATCTTTTAAAGCTCTTATTAAATTTTGGATAAATAAAATGCAGAACATTAATAGGGTGATGAATAAAAATTTAGAAACTTCATAGCGTTTTATAGGCCAGATATAATCGGTAAGTTTGAAAAGATGGCTATTGATTTTAGAGGAAGAATTTTCTATATTATTGGGGTTAATCGTCATTATTTGGGCTAACCTAATCTTGTTATTGGCTAGAATTATATATTAAAGATTTTCTAAATTTACGTCAAGTTAAAATCAAATTAAAATGGGTAATTATTGGTTAAATTTTTATAAACCAAGAGGTATAAGTTCTTCTAAACTTGTTGGCATAATAAAAAAAATACTCGGTAAAGTTAAGGTAGGACATGCCGGTACTTTAGACGTAGAAGCAGAAGGGATATTACCGCTTGCCGTAGGCGAAGCAACAAAATTAGTTCAAATTCTTATTCATGCTAGAAAAACCTATATTTTTACCGTTCAATTTGGCAAGCAAACTGATAGTGGTGATTATGCAGGCAAAGTAATAGCAACACAAGATTATGTGCCATCTAAAGATGCAGCTTATAATGTATGTTCTAAATTTATTGGTAATGTAACCCAAATACCTCCTACTTTTTCTGCTCTAAAAGTTAACGGCGTAAGAACTTATAAGCTAGCAAGAGTTGGAAAAGAAGTAGAGTTAAAACCACGAAATATAAATATCTATGATCTAAAATGTTTAAATTTTGATGAGAAAAATGCTACCGCTACCTACTATACGGAATGCTCAAAAGGTACTTATATAAGGACTTTGGCAAAAGATTTGGCATTATCCTTGCAAAGTTTAGGATTTGTGATAGAATTACGCCGTACTCAGGTTGGAATATTTAAAGAAGAAAATGCTATCCGCATTAAATCGTCTGACAAAATTACCAAAAATTTCCTAGAGGAAAAAGGTATGAAGATAGAAGCAATACTGGACGACATCCTGGTTCTTGATGCAACAGATCAGCAAGCACAGCAAATTAAATATGGACAGAAATGTTTATTTAATTATGAAAAAGACGTTAATCTTTTATGGGTTCGCTATAAAGGTGTTGTACTTGCAATAGGTAGCTTAAACAAGAATTGCTTTAATTCTTTACGAGTATTTAATTTAACACAATAGACTTCTTACCTAACTTGTTTCTAAAGGTAATTTGCACGTCAATCCGATGCTCGCATCCTCACTGACTATAGTGTACTCTGTAGTTCTGCGCTTCGTGTTCAAGTTCCTCTTTATTAACTGTATGCAAGAAGTATAATAAATTAAGGAGAAATTATCGATGTCGATTACTACAGAACGTAAACAACAATTAATTAAAGAATATGCTATAACGGAAAATGATACTGGTTCAAGTGCAGTACAATGTGCTATCTTAACTGAAAGAATCAATAATTTAACTGATCATTTTAAATCTAACTATAAAGATCATGCTTCAAGGCGTGGATTATTAATTTTAGTCGGGCGTCGCCGCAGATTACTTAATTATATAAAAAAGAACAATATTAGTGCATATTTAGAGTTAATAAGTAAACTCGGTATTAGGAAAGTAAAGTAATATACTTAGATCAACTTCAAAAATTGGCTACATAGTTTTATAAGTTCTGTGGGGCTCACTTAATTTAAGTATACGTTCCACTCCTTGAATTATAGAGACTCATTACTCTTTATTGAAGTTGATCTTCGTATACCAATGTTGCCTTTACTTGAAGTAATATCTTACATCATGACCTAAATCGTTATTGTAAATAATTATAAAGAGCATGGTATCCACAACAAGTAATTAAGAATATCAAAAATATAAATTATGAAATGAGATAAATAAATGTTTAACGAAATAACTAAGAGTATTACATGGAATGGAAAAATTCTGGAGCTTAGTACAGGTAAAATAGCACGGCAGGCTGATGGCAGCGTTACGGTAAAAATGGGTGATTCCGTTTTATTATGTACGGTAGTAGTAGCTAACAAAGCAAAAGAGGGTATCGGGTTTTTTCCTTTAACAATTAATTATAGAGAAATGTCATATGCTGCTGGTAAAATACCTGGTGGTTTTTTTAAGCGTGAGGGAAAAGCATCAGATAGAGAAGTTTTAGTATCTCGTTTAATAGATAGACCGATTAGACCATTATTTCATCCAGCTTTTGTTAATGAAACACATATAACTTGTACAGTACTTTCATATGACCCTGAAACTCCGGTAGATATACTTGCCATTATCGGTGCATCAGCTGCACTTGCGCTATCTCCTGCCCCTTATCTAGAAATAGTTGCTGCAAGTAAAGTTGGTTTAATCAACGGTGAATTTGTTTTAAATCCAACACTTGAATTATTAAAAACAAGTCAGCTTGATTTAGTAGTTGCAGGAACAGCAGATTCAGTAATGATGGTGGAATCGGAAGCTCATTTACTCTCTGAAGCACAAATGCTAGAAGCTATAAAGTTTGGATTTGAAAGCTTCCAGCCGGTAGTAAAGATAATTAAAGCACTAGAACAAGAAGCTAAAAGACCGAAGTTTGAAATGCAAGATTTATACCCTGCTGCATTAAAGAAAGAAATTGAGCAGTTATTTGCAAAAGAAATTGAACAAGCTTTTGCTATAAAATCTAAACGGGAACGTAACAGTAGTTTAGACTTAATTCCTGAAAAGGTTCTTACACATTTTATAAGCGACATAGAAAATAAAAAATATAATAATTATCAAATAGAATCAGCTTTAAAATCTGTTGAATCAGATATATTACGCAAAGAAATTTTAGAAAAGAATAAACGTATCGATGGAAGAAGTACCACGGATATAAGACAAATTGCTTGTGAAGTAGGTTTATTACCTTCTGCACACGGTTCAGCTTTATTTACTAGAGGCGAAACGCAAAGCTTAGTCAGTATCACACTTGGAACTAGTTTAGATGAACAAATAGTTGATAGTTTAGAAGGTGAATATAAAGAGCGTTTTATGCTTAATTATATCTTTCCGCCTTACTCCGTAAATGAGGCAATTCCTATGAAAGCACCTAGCCGTCGTGAAGTCGGACATGGTAAACTTGCATGGCGTGCTATTCATCCAATATTACCTAATAAAGTACAATTCCCCTACTCTATAAGAGTTGTAGCTGAAACTACGGAATCTAATGGTTCTTCTTCAATGGCAACCGTATGTGGTAGTTCTCTTGCTTTAATGCACACCGGTGTTCCAATAAAAGCACCGGTTGCAGGCATTGCTATGGGGCTTGTTAAAGAAGGCAAGAAACTTGCCGTATTATCGGATATTCTTGGAGATGAGGATTATTTCGGTGATATGGATTTCAAGGTTGCAGGCACTAGTGAAGGAATTACTGCATTACAGATGGATATTAAAATATCCGGAGTAGATTTTAAAATAATGAAAGTAGCTTTAGAGCAAGCACGACTTGGTCGTTTGCATATACTTGAGCAAATGAATAAAGTTATTAGTAAACCAAATAGCGAACTAAGTAAAAATGCTCCTTCTACTACTAATATAAAAATAGATAAAGATAAAATTAGAGATATTATAGGGCCAGGTGGTAAAGTAATAAAGGAAATTTGTGAAACTAGTGGTGCTAAAATAGATATAAGAGATGACGGTACAGTTTCCGTTTATGCTTCAGATAGAGATAAGCTAAAAATTGCCTTAGATAAAATTAAAGCTATTGTCGTCGAACCTGAGATTGGTGAAATATTTAACGGTACGGTAATGAAAATATTAGATTCCGGTGCTTTTATTAATTATTTAGGTAATAAAGACGGATTTGTTCATATTAGTGAAATTTCAGAAGAAAGAATAGAAACGGTTAGCAGTGTTGTTAAACAAGGCGATATAGTAAAAGTTAAGCTAATAGGTTTTGATAATAAAGGTAAAGCAAAACTAACTATTAAAAATGCTAAGGAAAATTCAGAACCTGAGCAACATGATTCTATTAAAAAACGCGCTTGGCATGAAGATAATAATGCAGGAACAGTTGAAGTAATTACAGAACGTAAGTATTTTAATTAAATGTTATTCCCGCCTTTGCGGGAATAACATAAATACAGAACCAATAATAACAATGACCAACACAAATAATTACCGCACCATTGCAAAGAGGGTTATTTCTAGTGAAGCAAGTGCTTTAGAAAAATTATCTAAAAATATTCCTGAAGACTTTAACAAAATTATAGAATTTTTATTATCTTTTAAAGGACGGGTAATTTTAACGGGTATAGGTAAAAGTGGTTATATTGCAAGAAAAATAGCTTCTAGCTTTTCTTCTACCGGTATGCCTGCTTTTTATTTACATCCGGCAGAAGCAAGTCACGGTGATTTGGGTATGGTGACGAGAGATGATCTAGTAATTATGATATCTAATTCCGGTGAAACTAAAGAATTATTTAATATAATTGAATATTGTAAGGACTTTTTTATAAAAATTGCTGCAATGACAATGAATAAAAATTCCACTTTAGCTAAAAAAAGTGATTTTTTATTAATAGTACCTAAATATTCAGAAGCGTCCGTAATCGGTGCTCCTACTATATCATCTTTAATAATGTTATCACTCGGTGATGCTTTAATGACTGTTATACATGAAAAACGAGGTTTTACTAAAGACGATTTTAAGGTTTATCATCCGGGAGGTACCATTGGTGCTAATTTAACAAAAATTAAAAACCTAATGCGTAGTGGCGCTGAAATACCTTTAGTATATGAAGATACTTCCTTTGCCGAAACTATAATTGTTATGAATAAAAAACGTTTAGGTTGTACTCTTGTCACAGATAAAAACCAAAATTTAGTAGGCATTATAACTGATGGGGATTTACGTCGTCATATTAACGCTCAGATCCACTTAAAAACAGCATCAAACATTATGACTAAAAATCCTATTCATATCTCATCGGAAATATTTGCAAAAGAGGCTCTAAATTTAATGAAAGTCAAGAATATCACTAATGTACCAATTGTTGATAATAATATTATTACAGGCATTATTCATATTCATGATTTGCTTCGTATCGGAGTTAACTAAAATCTATGTCCTCTTCTTATAAACGGCGAAAAGAATTTTGGAAATCTGTCTATCTTTTAATAATACTTGGAATTTTGTATATAGGATATATACTAATTAAAAGCGGTTATATTAATGCAGAAAACAATATTAATATTACAAAAAAAAGTGTAAAAGATAATAAGAATTTTGATTTAAAATATAATATTATATTGCAAGATTCAACTTTTAAGGGAGTAAATAAAAATTTAAATGCGTATACGATTAAAACTGAGCGAGCTATAAAAGAGTTGGATAAAAAATATAAATTAGATATAATAAATGCTATTTATAATGTAAATAAAGACCAACATCTTATTATACATGCGCAAGAAGGCGTTTTAGACGAAGAATCAAACATATTAGATTTAAAAAACAATGTACAACTTTTTTTTGATAAGATTATATTTAACACTAACAATGCAAGGATTGATTTAGTAAATAAGAATATAACCAGTAATGCCCCTGCTAAGCTATTTTACAAAAACTCTTCAATTACTTCAGATAGTTTTAATACGAGCGATGAAAATAATATTATAGTTTTTAAAGGAAATGTCTCTACAATCATCGATTTATCAGATTATTAAACTTGTAGTATTTATATTTATTACTGTTAATATATCTTATGCTAGTGATAAAGATATTTCAAATTTACATATTACATCTGATACTTTAATTATTGATAGAACCAGACAAATGGCAGAATATCTTGGAAATGTCATTGTTTACTACGATAATGTAATACTTAGAACGGAAGAATTATATATTTTTTATAAAACAATAGATAAAAGGCAAACTATTGATCATATAGTTGTTCCTACTAAATTAACCGTAGAAAGAAAAATGAATAATGAATTATTACTTGCAAATTCAGCTAAATATTTTTTTGATAATAAACAATTAATTCTCATTGGTAATGTAATATTACAGCGTGATGATAATGTTTTAAAAACTAATACACTAATCTATTATATAGACATTGTTAATAAATAGCATTGGCCTTGTTTATACCGTGACCACTCCCATGGTATCCAGAAAAACAACTTAAAATACTAATAATTTAAATTATAAATTAGACCTAGTGATCAAATCATGTGATGACATTAGTGGAATTGATAGATGCAACGAAACGCAAATAAAAAAGATGTACAACTTAAAAGTTAACAATATATCAAAGTCCTATATAAAAAGGAATATATTAAGTGATGTGTCTCTTAATATAAAACAAGGGGAAATAGTCGGGTTATTCGGTCCTAACGGAGCCGGCAAAACAACTTGCTTTAATATTATTATCGGCTTAATGAAGACGGATTCCGGACAATTACTTTTAAATGATATAAATATTACTAACTTGCCTATTTATTTACGAGCAAGGCTTGGAATTGGTTATCTTCTTCAAGAACCCTCAATATTTCGTGGATTATCGGTTGAAGATAATATTAAAGCTATAATTGAAATATCTGAAAATAATCAGGAAGTAATTGAACAAAAAACCCATAATTTATTAGAGAAATTTTCTATAGTGCACTTAAAAGATCTGCCTGCAGCCAGCTTATCGGGTGGTGAAAGGCGTAGACTTGAGATTGCACGCTCACTTGCAATAGAACCTAAATTTATTATGCTCGATGAGCCACTTGCCGGTATTGATCCGCTTGCTATTGCCGATATCAAAAACCTAATTACTTATTTAAGTGAACTCAATATAGGTATTTTAATTACTGATCATAACGTACGTGACACTTTAGATATTATTGACCGTGCTTATGTTATTTTTGAAGGCAAAGTATTATTAGAAGGAAACGCTAAGGAAATAGCAAATAGCAAGAAAGTTAAGGAGGTGTATTTAGGTGAGAGTTTTAGCTTTTAGGCTGTGTATAATCGATGAATGTCAAAAATTGACTACGCTGTTCTCACGTATTAAGTACGCTTCGTTCCTCATCTTGTGAACTCCTTGCTTTTTATTGAAGTTGATATTCGTATTATAACTATTCTTTATTGTTTAATTACTAGCTTCCTGCTTTTGTAGGAATTGATATAAAAGGTTTTCTATGCAAATTAACAAAGAAATTTTTAGGGCTTATGATATAAGAGGCAATAGCCTTAAGGATTTAACTGAAGCAGTAGCTTATAAGATAGGATATTGTTTTACCAAAATGAGTATAAGCAATAATAATAACAAAATTTGTGTTGGTGTAGATGGTCGGCTTAGCTCTCCTACCCTGTGTAAAGCCTTAGAACTAGGATTAACTGATGCAGGAGCTAAGGTCATAAATATTGGTGTAGTTCCAACTCCTGTATTATATTTTGCTGACAAAGAATTCAAGCCTAGCGGTAGTATTATGATTACGGGATCGCATAACCCTCGTGACGATAACGGCTTTAAAATGCTGCAAAATGGCAAATCTTTTTTTGGAACTCAAATACAGGATTTATTAGCAAAGATTTTGGATAGTAATGTCATTCTCGACTCCAATCATGCTATGCCTGCGAATGCGGGAATCCAGGAAATAATAAAAAGTAATGTGGATCCCAGTTTACACAGGCATGAAATAGAGTACAGAAGTACCATAGCATCTAAATATCTAAAAAATATTTTAGAGGGAATAAATATTAATCCAAAATTAAAAGTAGCTTGGGATTGTGGTAATGGAGCAACAGGTAATATCATTAAAGAGTTAAAAAGCCATTTAGCTATAGTTAATTCAGTTGGATTCGGGTATAAAGAGTTAGGAGCAAAGCCTATAACTAATAGGAAAACGATGAGTGATATAGCAGGGGAATCCAAATCAATTGACTATAATGAAAACATAATCCTAAATAGTATAATTGATGGGAATTTTCCAAGCCATCATCCTGACCCTACTAACCCTGCTAATTTACAAGAATTAATTAAAACGGTTAAAGAACAAAATTGCGATCTAGGTATCGCTTTTGACGGTGACGGTGATAGAATCGGTATTGTAAGCTCAAGCGGTAAAATATTATTTGGTGACCAAATTTTATGCATATTTGCTGAGGATATTTTAAAGGCAAATCCAAATGCTACTATAATAGTTGATGTAAAAACTAGTCAGTTAATAGTTGATAAAATAAAATCATACGGCGGAAATCCTATAATATGGCGCACCGGTCATCCCTTTATTAAAAGTAAAATGCTTGAGACCAAGGCGTTACTTGCTGGTGAAATGAGCGGTCATATATTCTTTGCCGATAAATATTTAGGCTTCGATGATGCAATTTATGCAGCTCTCAGATTTTTAGATTTACTTAGCAGATCAAGTAAAACTCTCGATGAGATAATAGATAAATTACCAAAAAGCTATAGTACACCGGAAATTAAAATATTTGTTCCTTCAGAATTAAAGCTAGAAATTATAGAAGAAGTAAAACAAAAACTACTTGATGCTAAAATAGCATTTAACGATATAGACGGTATACGAGTAAATACTGAACATGGATGGTGGCTGCTGCGTAGTTCTAATACCGAATCTATTATAGTTGTAAGGGCTGAATCTACAAGTAATGAAGGATTGATAAAATTAAAAGTTATAATCAATGATTTATTAAGTAAATACGGACTAACAATAGATAGGTGAAAAAAAAGGAAATAATTATATTATGCGGCCCTACTGCTAGTGGAAAGTCTTATTTAGGTCATAAATTTGCCAAAGCTTATAACGGCGAAATCATTAATATCGATTCAATGCAGGTTTATAAGGAGACTCCTATTATTACTGCTTCTCCGTCTCAAATTTATAAAACTGAAATCCCGTATCATTTATATAATTTTCTATCAATTACGGAAGATTTCTCGGTAATAAAATATATAAAACTTGCTGCCGAAAAAATAAAAGAAATAACGAGTAGAGATAAACTACCTATATTGATAGGAGGAACAGGATTATATATTAATTCTTTAGTTTTTGGTTATAATAATATTCCTGATATAACAGAGGATTTACAAAAACAAGCTAGAGAGCTTCATAGTAAAATAGGTAATATAGAGTTATGGAATAAATTAGAGAAACTTGACCCACTTGCTGCGTCTAAAATAAACCAAAATGATACTCAGCGTTTAATTAGAGCTTATGAAGTTTTTAAGCAAGCCGGTAAATCGATTTTTTTCTTTCAAACTTTACCAAAAGAACAAATCTTATCTGAATTCAATTTTCAAATTATATTCTTAAATCCTGAGCGAAAATTTTTATATAAAACATGTGAGCAACGTTTACAAAAAATATTTAAAGAAGGTAGTATAGATGAGATTGCTTTAATAAAAAAACAATTCACACCGCAAGATTGTTTAAATTTAAAAGCAGTAGGAGTAAAAGAAATTTTAGCTTATTTAGATGGCAATCTAACTTTAGACGACGCTTTAAGTGCAGCTCAAATAAGAACACGCCGGTATGCTAAAAGACAAGTTACTTGGTTTAAAAATCAGATACAAGATAAAATCACATTAGAATATTCTAACCAAGAAGAATTTATTCAAATATTAGACATCTTTCTACACTCGCACTCGCTTATAGAGAGGAATTTAAAAGGAGACACGAAATGCAGCACTGTAGCGTAGCGTAACACCGTGAGGACGCGAGTATCAGAAAATCACTTAATAGAAGTACAGTTTTGAAATGTGTCTTTAAGAAATTTTTTTACTAATTAATACATTTATCCTATATATTTCTTCTTTCTTTTTATTATTGGAAATATGAGTAATGGAAAGTAAATTGATCATAAATTTGCGATGATATCTTGTGCTTCTTTTATATACAGAAGGTAGAACTGTACTTTTTAATTCTATGGTTTTATTAAAATTCTTTAATGTATTATCTTTAATAGAATTTGTTATTTATTGCCATAAAAATAATGAGATATATTTAATTATATAAACATAAAATTATCTCATAATTGATTCAAAGAAATAAATTAAGCATTACTTAAATTATGATGATTAATAAATTAATTTAATCTAAGGTTTATAGAGTTATTTGTGTGTGTTTTTTACTTTTTATTGGTAATGATTTATAAGTGTACGATTTATTGTGATTATCTTTACTATCTAAATTTGAAGCTATACGTTTTACTTGTTTAAAAATATTTGATACATTAATTTTTTTAAACTCATTTTTAAAGTTATCTCTTAACTGCTCATTGAAGATTTCTTTTGGTAGGTAAATTCCACCGGTAATAGTGCCTGCCCAAGTATATTTGGATTTAGAATTTAAAGTAGATGCAATATTACTTGCTAACTTTTTTAGATTTTTCGGCTCTAAAAAATTATTTATACTACCAGGATTTTCTTTAGAATATTCAGAAACGATAGGTTTGAGCATCTTATTAATCATATAAAAATCTTCCCCTCTATTATCACCCTTATCAAAAAGTTTTTGTGATATTTGTTCACTTAAAATATTTGTCAATAAATTACTTTTAATATCTTGTTTATTTGCAATATTTTCATACAAAGGGTTCAATACTTGTAATGGAGAATTTATATGATTTGTAATATGTTGATATTGATTTGTTTTAGGAGTAGCTAGATCAGTAACCATATTCATAGGTAATGAATTTAACTTTTCTATAAAATAGTCTTTAACTGTTTGATTTTCTTCATATAATATTTTTACCTGTTGAACAAATTCTTTTTTACTAAGTAAATTTCCTTTGCCATCGGCTTGTATTTGTAAAAATACTTTATCAATTGCCTTATTAATTAACTGAGCTTGTTGTTCTTTAATTAGTTCAGGTGCTAAAGCAGGGATAGTCTTATCAAGATTATAAGTGTCAGTAAATAGCATTAAATTATCAGGTAATTTAGCACCTGCTAAATTAGTATTTTTAAAATTACAATCTTTCAAAGAGGTTACTTTAGTTAAATCTGCATTTTTTAATGACACGCCTGAGAAATCAATGTTAGATAAATTACCTACTAATATAGCTCCCTCTAAGTTGAATTTTCCATTTTGGATTTTATTTAAATTCTTTTTAAGAGTAATCGCATCTATAGTTTTATCTTGAAAATCTTGCGATGCACTAAATGCATCTTTTACTTTTTCAGTAGCATAGCTAAAACCTGCTTTTATAATATTCAGTAATTGCCCTTCAAAATAATTTGTTTTTTGAGCTAGATTATATATTGCACTAGCAGCCCCGTGATAATTACTTTTTTCAACTTCTTCTATAACGCTCACTAATTCATCAGGATGGTTTAACATTGATGGAAGTATATTATATAATTCTTTCTTATCAAAGTTATTTATACCTGGTATATCTACTAAAGTTTTATCTAGAATACTCGCAAATATTTCTCTATTATTGTTTAAATATTTTTTGATTTCAGGATTGTCTTTAGTTAACGTTATTAACTCTTTTGCCATGCCCGTATAATTACCTTTAACAAAATCTTGAAAAACCTTTTTTAATGCTTCAGGTTTATCAAGTAATATAGGCATTACACTAGTTAGTTTTGTAATATCTCTCGCTTCTAGATTATAATTTATAAGTTGTTGTTTTATATTTTGGTTGCCTTTTTCATCGTGTTCTAAAATCCCTGTAATTAAATTATTAAATAAGCCTTTTTTACTTTGTTCTACTAATATATCTTTTAATTTAAATGAAGGATTATTAAGGGCAGAGATTATATTACTGGTTACACTCATATAATCGCCTTTATTTAAGTCTGTAATAATAGCATAAGCAATTTCTGGTTTTGACATCACTTCGCCTACTATACTAAGCATTTGTTTATCAAAATAATATTCTTTTGTTATGCTTTGTACGCTAGGAGTATTTTCAATAATACCTAAAGCAATATTTGGTAAGATTTTTTTATTGTTAGCAAAAAAACTTTTTAATTTATCATCACCCGCTAACCTTTCTAAGGATTTCTCAAGAGCTACCATTACACCTTGATTTGGAGCATTAAGAGTATCAAAAATCTCTTTTGTTTCAGGAATTTTATTTAATAAGGTAGGAATAATATCTAAAATTTTAAGATCAATTTTGTAGCTTTCAAAATATTCTGTTAAAAAAGGTTTAGCTTGTTCTTGTGCTTCTGCTAAGAAATTTTCAATAATTATTTGTGTTTCAGGAGATAACTTGTTAAATCTTTTTAGAGAATTAATATTATTTATATTTTCAGCTAGTTCTTGCTTAAAATCAGGATGTTCATTAAATATTCTTATAACTTGCCGATATATATCATCACTTTGAGGTTTTTGTAATATATCATCAAAAGTTTTGACATAATCACTTGGAAGTATTTCAGTTGCTCCGATACGTATGTAATGTGTAATATCTTCACTCTTTTCATTAAAAAATTTTTTGAAATTTTTATCGGTAACCAGCATATCCAAACTGCTTGAAGTCACTTTATGCCAGTCCGGTCGTTCTTGCTTTATTTCAATTGCAATTTCTCGAAGTTTTCTAAGTACTTTGTCATTTTTAAAACATTCTTTTAGTATTTCTAGTCCCTTTTGATCTAGAACACTCTTATCTTGAAATTCTCTAAAGCCTGCTTTTGCTAAGATTTGACCTATTTTAGGCAAATCATCTGAATGTTTTTTTAGAAATTCCCATATGGAAGATTTTTCTAGAAGTGATTTTTGAAATTCCGGATCAAGATATATATTAGAAGATTTAGCAAGCTTAATAAGATGATAAGTGTTTACAGGATTAGTTAAAACAAACCTTGCTCCGAGTAACATCGTTTTTAAACTTATATTTTTTGAAGATGATAAATCCTTAATTGCACTCTTGAGCACTTTATTAGTGCTAGAAGAAGATAAAATGTTTTCTACAACTTTTTGATAATTTTTCTTGTTTATAACAGTCATAAAATTACTCGAAATTTCTAAGTCTATTTTAAAAAATTTTTAAGAAAATAGATCAAGTATAATATATTATTTATTATCCATTTCAGCAAATACTTCTTCCCATGAACCAGTAGTCGCCGCTTTAGAATATTCAGTTGCTCTATTTTCAAAAAAATTCGTATGTTCAACCCCGTTTAGCATTTCATCAAGCCAAGGAAGTGGGTTATGATTTACCAAATATACATCTTTGAGTCCTAGCTGCATTAAACGACGATCGGCAATATAACGAATATATTGTCTTACTTCATATGCCGTTAATCCCTCAATACCGCCTACTTCAAAAGCAAGTTCAATAAAGGCATCTTCAAAATGCACTATAGTCGTACAAGCTTCATAAATACGTTTACGTAACGTTTCTGTCCAAACTTCAGGGTTTTCTCTTACAAAAGTCTTAAATAGAGTAATAATTGAGTTAGTATGGAGTGTTTCATCACGCACTGACCAAGTAATAATCTGTCCCATACCTTTCATTTTATTAAAACGAGGGAAATTAAGCATAATCGCAAAAGAAGCAAATAGCTGTAATCCTTCCGTAAAAGCTCCAAATACTGCTAAAGTAGTTGCTATATCTTCTTTAGAATCTACCACAAATTGCTGCATATAATCATACTTGTCTTTCATTTCTTTATATTTAAGAAATGCTGAATATTCGACTTCCGGCATACCTACTGTATCAAGTAAATGCGAATATGCTGCAATATGTATTGTTTCCATATTAGAAAATGCCGATAGCATCATCAATATTTCAGTCGGTTTAAATACGCGTGAATAATGCTTCATATAGCAATTATTCACTTCTATATCTGCCTGAGTAAAAAAGCGAAATATTTGTGTTAGTAAATGCTTTTCACCTGGAGTTAAGTTATATTTCCAATCTTTCACATCATCGGCAAGCGGTACTTCTTCCGGTAGCCAATGAATTTTTTGTTGAGTATGCCAAGCTTCATATGCCCATGGATATGAAAACGGTTTATAAATTGGGGTTGCATCAAGTAGTGACATAACTTTTTCTTATTTATTTTTTAATTTCTTATTAATAACGCATCTTATCATCTATCTCACTTGTAGGCATTGTTGCATGACTACTAGTATTTTTCCGTCATTGCGCAGAAAAGCATAAGTTTTGACACAGCGCAATCCAGAAATCTTTAATGTAATACTGGTATCTTAGGACACAATTCGTTATACAAAATAACATATAATTTACTGACAAGCTAAGCATTCTTCATAGTCACCAGTTTCTACTATCTTATCATTTTGTTTCTCTAAGTCTTTAAAATCTGCCTTTAGTACATCATGCGAGACCTTATCGGCTCGCTGTATTGATGTCGATCTACAGTAATATAAACTTTTTACACCTTTTTTCCATGCTTTAAAATGAATATTATTTAAATATTTCTTACTAACATTACCTGGTAAAAAGATATTTAATGATTGTGCTTGAGTAATATAAGGAGTACGATCACTTGCTAGTTCAATTAACCAATTCTGATCAATTTCATAGGCAGTTTTAAAAACCTGCTTTTCTTCTTCGGATAAAAATGTTAAATGTTGCACCGATCCTTCATGTGTTGCAATTGAAGACCAAACTTGATCATTATTAAATCCTTTCTCTTGTAATAACTTTTCTAAATGTTTGTTACGTACGTTAAAAGAACCTGTTAAAGTTTTCTGTACAAAGCTATTAGCGGCAAACGGTTCTATTCCTGGCGAGGCATTACCTGCTATTACCGAAATTGAAGCGGTAGGTGCTATTGCAGTTTTATTACTAAACCGCTCATTACTTCCAGCATCTAGAGAGTCAGGACATGCTCCTTTTTCTTTACCAATTTCTATTGATGCTTTATCGGCTTCAGCAGATATATATTCAAATATCTTTTTATTCCAAACTTTTGCCATAACCGATTCTATCGGTACTTTTTTCATTTGCAAAAATGAGTGAAATCCCATTACACCAAGCCCAACGCTTCGCTCACGCAAAGCTGCATATTTAGCTCTTGCCATGGTATCTGGTGCTTTATTAATGAAGTCTTCTAAAACGTTATCAAGGAACAACATAATAGAATGGATAAATTCTTTATCGTCTTTCCACTCTTCAAAATACTCTAAATTCAAAGAAGAAAGGCAGCAAACTGCAGTTCTTGATTTTCCTAAATGATCAGTTCCAGTAGGCAATGTAATTTCGCTACAAAGATTGGACATTTTAACTTGAAGTCCTAGTTTTTTATGATGCTCCGGGATAGATTTATTAACGCTATCGATAAATAACAGATACGGCTCACCTGTTTCTATTCTAGTAGTTAATAATTTGACCCATAAGTCTCTTGCTCTGACTTTGTTTGTAACTTTTTTGGTAGCAGGACTCACAAGGTCAAAATCTGTATTATTTTCAACAGCGTGCATAAACTCATCGGTAATAGCTATACCGTGATGAATATTAAGAGATTTTCTATTGACATCCCCCCCTATTGGACGTCTTATATCGATAAATTCTTCAATTTCAGGGTGGTTAATAGGCAAATATACAGCTGATGAACCTCGTCTAATAGAACCTTGCGAAATAGCAAGAGTCATAGAATCCATTACTTTAATAAACGGTATAATACCGGATGAATGGCCTTTATTATGAATTTCTTCGTTAATAGACCGTACATTTCCCCAATAGCTACCAATACCCCCTCCTCTTGAAGCTAGCCAAACATTTTCCGTCCATAAATTTACTATATCGTCTAAGCTATCATTTGTCTCATTCAAGAAGCATGATATAGGTAACCCTCTATCAGTTCCGCCGTTACTTAAAATCGGCGTTGCCGGCATAAACCACATTTTACTCATATATTCATATAGCTTTTGAGCATGCTGTTTATTTTCAGCATAATAACTAGAAACTCTTGCAAATAAATCTTGAAAATCCTCACCTTTTATAAGATATCGATCCTGCAGAATAGCTTTACCAAAAGGAGTAAGTAAATTGTTGTTATGGTTATTTATATTTATTTGAAATTTGTTTTTTTTAAGCGTGTTCATTATAGATAATATAGGGTTATAGGCGTTATTTATAATGCTTATTTTGAAAAAATAATACTATATTCAGTGTGTAGAATCTTCACCTAAGTAGACACGAGAATAATAATTTATTCAATATAAATATTTATTTTTTTTTAGATTTTTGACTTGACAATAAAACATTGGTAATCAAATAGTTGAGTAAATTGAATACCAGCAAATCTAGTTGAATTAGACCAAGAAGATGCTTTTACTATTCCTACTCGCCAATTTTAGTCATTGTATTTACATACTCATATGTCCCGTTTTCAGTGCAATAATTGAGTTCCTCTAGTAGTGCTAAACAATTAGCATTTGGGCTGAGAGTTAGTTCATTAGGACAATGGACCTAATCTCTAATCCTCATGTACGTTTTTTGTGTACGCTATGGTTTGCAGGAAGTGTCTCCAAGAGATTCAGAAATAGCTCCATCTACAAAGCTTAGCGGATAAATAAAATTATCCCTATAAAACCTACTATTATTCTATTTAAAAACTACATAGCTTATTTATTTACAGTTAATTTGTTATTGATGTTACTTTGATATTTGTTATAGAGGTATAATATATTAAACGACAAGATTTACTGTAGAACTAAAAAGATTCTGTAGCTTTTAGCTTTACTTCACAGCAATTCATTCACCAAGATTTTATAGTCTTTTTCTCTAGTAGAAAAATTCTGTGTATTTTTTAAAGTTATTCGTATAAATTGCATTTTACTGCCTTGTAAACAATTGGAAATTAAGGAAGTTGCAACTAAATCTTTAGTTTCTTTAAATTCCTTCTATACCATCTTCGTATATACCTTTAATAAAGACTAATTGAAACTTTTAAGGTGTATAATCATTATTTTGCATTGTCATAGTTGCTATTTTATTACTTTTGTGTATCTCTCTATGTTGACAGGTACAGATAGTAGCACTAGCAAACAAATTAAAAATAAATAATATAAATAGCATAGATAGAAATCTTGAAAAATTTTTTCATAATATTAATTAGTTAAGTTATAAGTCGCAGAATGCATATTTGTCCCTGAAGGTATCTTGCCTATACTGTGAGTATTTGAGGTAATCCTGTATCTGTTCCTACTACCAAGTCACTTGATTTGCTCTCGCAATTTTAAGTTCTTGCCACATTTGCATAAAAGATTATAGGGTAAACCACTAGTAGTATTAGTAAGACCGATCATTTTTCGAGTAGTTGTAGTAATGGTCAGAACTTGATCAGCATTTAATGAAACAGTATAAGGAGTACGTACCTATAATGAAGTTATAGTGAGGGTATTTGTTTGTAAGGAATAGGCAGTTGGAATATAAGTGTCGAAAGCTAAAGGAGTAACAAGAAAAAAGCATTGATAGGTAAAGACAAATTGAGGAAATAAGATCAAGGAATATTCTAATAAAATTAGAACTAAATTTTATGATTTGTTATCTACATAGGCGAGGAATTGACTTAATAATAAAATAAATTAATTTTTTCAATTAATCTTGAATATATCATTAACGCTACTATTTCATAGCATCTTATTCATAATTTTAATAAAAATAACAATTAAGTCTCATTGTCTTGAAATAATAGAAAAATTACAAACACCGGTAGGAATCTATAATTACTAAAAGTCAAATATTACCTATAAATACTATGACATCTCATTATTTTGTACGCTAAAAAATAAGGCTGAGATAAAAACTGATCTGATATAAATAGAATGTAGAACAATCTTGAAATTCATCTTGTCTAGATCCATCGCAATTATATTCTACTGTTTTATTTCTATAAATAGACTCATAATAATAATAATTGATTATTTTCTCAAAATCCAATAAAATCCTTTTTAAAATTTAAATATTTAAAGTAATGTATAATACTGATGTTGTAATAATAGGTGCTGGTCCAGTTGGATTGTTTGCAGTTTTTCAGGCAGGAATGTTTGGTATGAAATGTCATGTTATTGACGCACAAAAGGCTGTTGGTGGTCAGTGTATTACACTATACCCTGAGAAGCCTATTTATGATATACCAGCATATCCTAAGATTACAGCAGAAGAGCTCATAAAACAGTTAGAGCGTCAAGCAGCTCCTTTTAAGCCTGTATATCATTTAAATCAACAAGCTATAGAGTTAAATAAGCAAGATGATTTTTTTGAAATTAAAACGTCAAAAAATATTCTTATTAAAAGCAAAATTATTATTATTGCAGCAGGAGGAGGTTCATTCGGTCCCAACAAACCTCCTCTTGTAAATATTGAAGATTTTGAAGGTAAATCAGTTTTCTATTTTATTAATGATAAAAATAAATTCACAGGTAAAAATATAGTTATAGCTGGCGGTGGAGATTCAGCTGTTGACTGGGCTATTTCTCTTTCGGAGATTGCAAATAAAATATATTTAGTTCATAGACGTGATAAATTTACGGCTAGTCCTGAAAGTGTAAGGCAGTTAAGAAATCTTGCAGAAACCGGTAAGATTGAATTAGTAATCGGTTATCAGTTAAATGCTTTAGATGGTAACAATGGTGAACTGCAATCAGTTATAGTGAGAGATCTACAAAATAATACCCATAAATTAGAGGCCAATATATTACTACCGTTTTTTGGTTTAAAACAAGATTTAGGTAGCTTAGCAAATTGGGGTTTAAATGTTAAGCTTCATCATATTGAAGTAGACAGTTCCTACTATCAAACTAATATGGAAGGTATATATGCCATTGGTGATATTGCTCATTACGCTGGTAAACTTAAACTTATTCTTACAGGTTTTGCCGAAGCAGCAAGTAGCATTCATCACGCTTATAGTAGAGTATTTGATGGCAAAGCCTTACATTTTGAGTATTCTACCACAAAATATGAGGAAAAGAAGTAAGGTAAAATCCATAGTACCATACGATTTTTCTTTATGTTATTCCAACAAAAACATTATTGCATGGCTTTATATAGCAATTTTTATGTCATTCCGGCCTACGCGGGAGTGGTATAGGTAATCTTTATAAAAATCGTAAGATATTATGGGTAAAAATATATTAAATAATATAATTGACTGTAAAGCATTAGCAAATGAGATATTGACAGATTTAAAGCTAGAAATTCAAGAGCTTAAAAATAAAACTAAAGCTTCACCAAAGCTTGCTATAGTATTAGTATGTGACAATCCGGCAAGTATTATTTATGTAACAAATAAAATAAAAAATGCTCACAAAATAGGAATCGATACTGTATTATTAAACCTATCGACATCTATTCGTACAGATGATTTGATATCGAAAATCAATGAGTTAAACCTCAATAATGAGATTTCTGGAATTATAGTTCAACTGCCTTTACCAACATCCATAGATAAAAATAAAATTTTATCGACTGTATTACCCTCTAAAGATATTGACGGTTTTCATCCTTTAAATGTCGGTTATTTACATAGTGGTATTAGTCAAGGCTTTATACCATGCACTGCCCTTGGTTGTCTTGCAGTTATAAAAAAATATGAACCGAATTTAAGTGGTAAAAATGTTGTAATTATTGGACGCTCAAATATAGTAGGTAAACCTTTAAGTGCTTTACTATTAAAAGAAGATTGTAGTGTTAATATCTGCCATTCTAAATCACAAAATTTAAGTCAGATTACCTCTAAAGCAGATATCGTTATTGCTGCAATAGGGATTCCTTTAAAATTAACTGCAGAATATTTTAATCCTGAATCTATAGTAATTGATGTAGGTATTAATAGAATTAACGATAATAAAATTATCGGTGATGTTGATTTTGAAAATGTGAAGTCTAAAGTAAAATATATTACACCCGTTCCTGGTGGTATCGGACCTATGACTATTGCATTTTTACTTAACAATACAGTAAAAGCCTTTAAAGATTCTTATAGTACTATAATGTCATTCCCGCAAAAGCACGTATGACATCAAGGTTATATGATAACACCTATACTGCAACTGTTATAAATATTAGAAAGTTCTATATAAGTTTTTATATTATCTTGCATATATTCTAACTCTTGATCAGTTAAATATCTAACAAATTTTGCAGGGCAGCCCATCCATAATTCCTTAGATTTAATTATTTTCTTTGTAGGGATAAGACTTCCTGCAACAATAAAAGCATATTCTTCTATTACTGCATAATCCATTATCGTACGCATACCGATAATGCATTATTATGTATTGTGCAAGCATGAATAAGATACAGATGACCGATAGTTATTATCTCCTATTTCTACCGATCCATTAAATCTTGAAGTATGAATTACACTACTGTCTTGTACGTTATTATTATTGCCTATCTTTATTGATGCAACATCACCTAGTAGAACCGTATAAAACCAAATGCTTGAATTACTCCCTATTTTAACGTCTCCTATTAAAGAGCTATTTTCGGCAATATATGCACTTTTATCAATTTGTGGTGTAATTCCTTTATAAGGGATAATATACATATTATTTAATTATAATCTACCCAAGAAATATTACCGTCTTTACGGTAATAAACTATATTCATACGATCATTATTGATATTTTTAAATACTACCGCAGGTAAATCTTCTAAATCCATTTTCATTACTGCCTCTTTTACTGATAATTTTAATATTTCCACAGGCTTCTCAGCAATAATTGTTGGATTATCATTATCTTCGGATTTAGATGGTTCACTATCAGGCTGCGAACTAATAATATATTTAGTACCTTCGTGAGAAATTTCAGATATTTTTACTTTACCTGTATGATGATTTTTGAATTTTGATTTATATTTTCTAAGCTGTTTTTCTAGTTTTGACATAGCTTTATCAAAAGCTACATATATATCGCTACAACTATCATTACTTTTGACTATATTATGTTTGCCTGAACCATATTTTACTATAATGTCACATTTAAAGTTAATGCCCTCTTTTGAAAAATGTATATCTATATTTATTATATTGTTAAAATATTTTTTAACGACTTGCGTAGCTCTCTCTTTTGAATATTCTTGTAAGCTATTACCGATCGAAATATGTTGAGCTGAAACTGAAATAATCATAAATAACCTTTATAATTTTAAATAAATTAATTGTATAGGTGTTACTTAGTAACACCTATACAATTAATTTATATTTAGAGTCATTTCAAGTTTTATTACAAATTAATTTAGTTTTAATTTTAGTCCTAGAGCTTAGGAGGGTTATCTTTAATACCTAATTTATTTTGTTGTAATTTCATGAGTGTTTTAGCATTATTTTTTACACAACTAGGCTCAATACTGATTTTTCAACAAGTTGAATTATAATCTGCTTTTGTTATTACTCTCTTTGTAGAAGTATTAGTTGCATCTATTATCGCTGCATAATAATAGCACTTTTAATAACAATAAAAGTTTAATACGCTCAAAGAAGTAGTTAATTTAATGACATATGGTTTTAAAATCTTTAATAACTACTTAACGTAATAAGATTTTGTGAATATAGGTGCAAATAATCGGTTTTTAACAAAAATTTAAAAAGTAAAATGATTTATTACTAATAGTAATTAATTATGGATTATAGAGATATCTATTAATTATAATATTTGTCGTTCAGAGGTTTAGGTTCTATGTATTTTTTGATAAAATAAGAAATTTTACTCTTGCAGAAATGGAAGAATTGTTATATGTATTGTTGTTATCTCTTATGTAATAAGGGGGTGTAGCTCAGTTGGTTAGAGCGTCTGCCTGTCACGCAGAAGGTCGCGGGTTCAAGTCCCGTCACTCTCGCCAATCTTCCAGGGTTTTAGGATTTTCATCCGTTTTCTAAAAAGTCCATATGCTCCAAATTATCCAATATTTGATCTATGTTTTGCTTTAAAAATATGCTGTACCTTATCCCCATTAATGAGTTGTGTAAAATAATTAACTTTATAAGACTACAAGTCATTTTTATTATAGAGAAAAATTTTAACTCAATTAAATACAATGGAGCACTAAGAATGATTGAACGCAATCATTCTAAAAGTGACTTTTATCAATTATAAGTATAATTTTGACAAGGCCATGTGTATAAAAATAAAACACTAATTAGTTGTATATTAGGCATATGAATTGTTAATACTTCTTCTTAGCTAAAAAATAAATTCTACAGTTAACGTTCTACCTATCCCGTTTGGATAAACTGTGTTTAATAAAGCTCGATCTTTAATGAGAATATATAAATATGATTCTTGCTGCTATAGTTTTTTTTGTACATAACATTTACAATTGAATTTAAATAATTCAAATTTGACTACCAAGAATCCTAGTGAAAACAATGACTATTGGGAGTTAGAAACACCATCAATAAGAATAGCTAGATAGTTTTTAGGTGTACTATAAGCTAAAACACACTTCGTCTTTAAATATATGTTAGTATCTAACATTGGGATAATATGTTTACAGAGAGTTTTAACCATACATTAGACATGGTAGTTCTACATTTATTTGGTGGATTCTTTGCACAAGGCTTTACTGTTCACCCAAATAAATCCTATATTGTCAGTGACGACAGTGAGCATAAGTTATTTATACCAAATTCTATAGGAAGTATTACACCTTTTAAAAATACAATTAGCCGATAGCGGTAATATTGTTGTTAACATGCATATCCAAACTCTCGATGTATAGCTTTCCTTAACCAAAGCAATTACTGAGATGATATGGCAAGACAAATATCAAGAAGTAATGTTAATATGAATTATCGAATACAGTTATAACAATATAGGCTAATATAAGTAGTATTATTACAGGAAATGTTGGAGAACATTTTTCAGAAAAAATAAATTGTGGCAGCTAGTAAAGAAAGAATAGTATTGTCGAGCGGTAAAGACCTGTATAATACCTATGGAAAAATTAAAGTGAATAAAAATGATTGAAAATAAATTAGATCTATAAGAAGCTAACAGGTATTATTATACTTTATACCACCACCATGTATATAGTAAGTATAAATTAATTCTTCTTTTACTATTTTACCATATATTAATAATAATTAAATTTACATTATACATTATTTTTAGTCAGTAGCTTTATTAAAAAACTAACAAATCTTTTCTAAGATGATGATGTTAAAAACCACCAATAAAAGCGGATAGTTCAGTTAAAATCTATAAATGTATTAACAAAGAATAGCTTATAAAGCCCCATATTTGCTGATAGGCGTAAAGGAACAAAGACTATAAATAAGAGAAAGTTCAAATCAATTGACTATAAATCAGAATAGTAAGAAAATAGCATTTTTGATTGAAAAGAAAAAGAATTATATAGTTTGCATTAACTTAATATATGTATTTTGACTATTTTCTGATCCACATAATAGAGTCAAGGAATGTGTACAATAATAAATCTCTATTCATTTATAGGCATTTCTACCAAAGCATGCTTCAATACTTGATCAATATTTGATACGGATATAATTTCTAGGCGTTCTTTTATATTGGGCGGTATATCTTTTAAATCTTTGACATTCTCCTCTGGAATCAACACAGTTTTAATCCCTCCCCTACTTGCAGCTAATAACTTCTCTTTAAGACCACCGATAGGCAAGACATTTCCTCTCAAAGTAATTTCGCCTGTCATTGCTACAGTGCGGTGTACGGGTATTTTAGTCATTAACGAAACAATAGTTGTAAACAAAGCACAACCGGCAGAAGGACCATCCTTTGGGATAGCACCTGCCGGTACGTGAATGTGAATATCAAAATCTTTATAATTTTCATATTTTAATCCAAAATTTGTTGCTCTACTTCTAAAGCAGCTATAGGCAGCCATTGCCGATTCTTTCATAACATCACCAAGTTTTCCAGTAGTCTTGATTTCACCTTTTCCTGGGAATGCTAAAGCCTCTATAGTTAAAAGATCTCCGTCTACTTCAGTATACGCAAGTCCTGTAGTACTCCCTATTTGATCTTCTTTCTCAGCAAGTCCGAAGTTATATTTTTTAACCCCTAAAAATTCTTCAAGATTATTACTATCTATGGCAATATGCTTAACTGTTTTATTTGCTAAAATTTGCTTTAGTGCTTTTCTAGTTAACGCACCTATTTCACGCTCTAAAGCTCTTACGCCTGATTCCTTGGTGTAATATCTAATTAAATCTAAAATTGCTGTCTCAGATATAGTAATTTCATCTTTTTTAATTTTATGCATTTTAAATTGTTTCGGAACTAAATAACTTTTGGCAATTTGAAGCTTTTCTTCCTCTACATAACCGGAAATATATATTTTTTCCATTCTATCACTTAAAGCTCTAGGTAAATTATGAGAGTTAGCAGTAGCAATAAATATTACATTTGATAGATCATATTCTACTTCTAGATAATGATCCACAAAATGACTGTTCTGCTCCGGGTCTAATACCTCAAGCAAAGCAGATGCCGGATCACCTCTAAAATCAGAACTCATTTTATCGATTTCATCAAGTAGCATTACAGGGTTACTAGTCTTCACTTTCTTAAGTTGACCTAGAATTTTACCGGGCATTGATCCAAGGTAAGTTTTTCTGTGCCCTCTGATTTCTGCTTCATCTCTAACACCTCCGAGAGCAAATTTAGTGTATTTTCTACCCATTCCTTCGGCAATGGATTTTACAAGTGAAGTCTTACCAACTCCGGGAGGACCAATTAAACATAATATAGGTCCTCTAATTTTACTTGAACGCTGTAATACTGCTAAATATTCTATAATTCGTTCTTTAGCTTTTTCAAGGCCAAAATGATCACGATTTAAAATTTTTTCAGCTTGGTTAATATCTACTTTGCTATAATCATATTTACCCCAAGGCAGGCTAAGTAATGTCTCAAGATAGTTACGCGTTACTCCCGACTCCGCCGACATTTGGTTCATGGTACGGAGTTTTTTAAGTTCAGCTTCAGCCTTCTCTTTTGCTTCTTTTGATAATTTTAAACATTTAATTTTTTTCTCGATATCAACAAGTTCTGATTTATCTTCATCAAGTTCCTTTTGAATAGCTTTCATCTGTTCGTGCAGATAATAATCACGCTGTGTTTTTTCGATTTGCTTTCTTACTCTTTGCTGCAACACTTGCTCGGTCTCTGAATTTACTATATTGGAAGTAAGCGTACTAATCACTGTAGTGATACGCCTAAAAGGACTAGTTTCTTCTAATAAATACTGCTTTGCCTCAAGTGAAGTTATCAAATGTACAGCTAATATATTTATTATATTTATAAAATTAGTTCTATTACTTATTTCTTTATTAATAGTTTCAATAATTTCTGCATTAACTTTTTTATCATTAATAGCATATTTACTAAATAGTTGTACTGCATGATCCACTAATGAACGCATGTTATTAATATCAAATATTTCTTCATCTGGAATAATTTCGTAATTCGCTTCAAAAGCTTCTTCACCTTTAATGTTACTCAACTTTACTCTTGCTACTGCTTCTATTAAGATTTTTGCTGTATTATTAGGTAGCTTCACTATTTGGATAATCTTGGCAAGTATACCTGTGTTATAAAGCTCATGTTTATTAGGGTTTTCTTGATCAAATTTTTTCTGTAAAGTTACTAAGATATATTTACTATTATCTTCCTTGGAGATAGTAGTATGAGAGAGTGCTTGCAGTGATTGTTGCCTACCTACAAAAATAGGCGCAATTACCCCGGGGAATACTACCATATCTCGTAACACCATAAGCGGTAGGGATTTTTTATTCATCCATTAAAACCTTTTAAAATTTCTAATTGTTAACTATATAATATAGTATAAATACGATTTCAAGCCATCTTTATTAATTATATTTATGAATTTATTACTACAATCTCCTCAAAAGGTAGCGGTCGCACATAATAGAATAAAACAATATCTACATTTAACTCCAATCATTCACTCTGAAAGCTTAAATGAGATGTTTGGTCACGAGATTTTTTTTAAAGTTGAATCATTACAAAAAACCGGAGCCTTTAAAGTTAGGGGAGTATTAAATCATTTATTAGAATTAAAAGAACAAGGAAAGTTACCTGATAAAATAGTCGGTTATAGTACAGGTAACCATGGAATCGGTCTTGCTTATGCAAGTAAATTATTCAGTATTAAAACAAGAATCTATTTGCCGTTAAATACTTCAAAAGTAAAGCAACAAGCAGCTCTTTATTACGGTGGTGAAGTTATATATACAAATACGCGGCAAGAAGCAGAAGAAAGAGCAAAAGATGATATAGAGCAGGGATTTTACTACATGCATCCTTCTAATAGTGATGCTACGATAGCAGGTGCCGGCACATTATGCTATGAAGCATTAAAGCAGCTAGGCTTTAGTCCTGATGCTATTTTTGCCTCTTGCGGCGGCGGCGGTTTGATTTCCGGATCATATCTTGCTAAGGAATTAATATCACCGACAAGCTTATTAATAGGTTCAGAACCTCTCATGGCTAATGATGCTTATTTATCAATTAAAAATAATAAGATATATAGATTTGATAATGCACCTACTACCATAGCAGACGGTCTTAAAACCTTAAGTGTATCAGCTCGTACATTTGAATACCTGAAAAAGCTTGATCATTTTTATTTAGCAGAAGAACATGAAATATATTACTGGACAGCGTGGCTTACTCATTTACTAAAAGTAATATGTGAACCATCAAGTAGCATAAATATGGTTTCGGTAATAAATTTTTTGAAAATGCAACACCAACCTCAAAAGTTACTAGTACTAATCTCAGGAGGTAATATCGATCCTATTCTTTATAATGAGCTATGGAAAGAAGAGTATTTAACCGTTCCACCTAATATTAAAACTTAACCTTTACTTCTTACTACTCCTTGTCTTTTAGTAAGAGAATTAGGAGTATTATGTGGTGGTTTTATATTAGTGCTTCTCAGTTTTATTAAATCTTCAAACATAGTTTTATCAAATGCTATTGGATTGATTTTTCTTAATTCTGCTAAATTAAAATTATTAACTTGTTGCGGTTGAACTACAATAGGCCCACTCGTAGTAGGAATTAAATTTTTAAATTCAGGATTAGTTGCTACTTTAGCCTTATTTATATTCAAAAATTTTGCTAAACCTTCAGCAATTTCAGGATTTGTTAAAGCATTTGAAAAGATTTGATCATTAATTGTTTTCGCTACATATTTATCATTTAGAGTAATATATTTATCTACAACTTTTTCTAATCTTTCTTCCAAATAATTTTTACCTGTAAATATCTGTTTAAATTTTTCCCATAAAGAAGTACCTCTATCATGAATACCCTTTAATTCAGTGGCTATTTTAGTACTATTTTCAGCTAGATAAGTAGAATCTAACTTGTTTAATTTCTGTATTATTACTTTAGGATTCTTTATGCCGGATGATTTAGTAAGTATAATAGTTTGTTCTAATTGTTTACTAATTATATTATTTTTTTCTAATCTATTATTAATCTGCTGTACCGTATTAGTGGCTGCCTTTTGTAATTCCTTAAATTCTACTGGAGATAATTGATTTACTCTTGGAATAAACTGCTTACTATCTTTATCAAATTTCTGATTTTTATCCCCTTGAATAATAAATTGTTCATATTTTTCAAGTTTTTCCGAAGAATTTTTAGGATCTTGTTTTAAAATTTCTATAGCTTTATCTTTTATAGCTTGTGCATATTGTTCTTTAGGTATAGCTTTGCCACTTACAGCTATTAATGCTTCTTTAGTTGCTCTTATAGGATTGGCAAAGACCTCTTCTTTATCTTCTATACCCATTAATGATAATGCATCAAAAGGCCCTCCTTTATTTAGAGGAAGTACAAAACCCTTAAGTGCTGCCTCAGCCCTCGCAACATCAAACTTTAGCTTATCTGCTGCACTAGGTATTAATTTTATATCTTGTTCTAAATTAATATGCAGGTTATCTACTAATTTTTGTAGATCTTTATTTTCTACAACTTCACTAATAATGCTACTAGCAAGAACTTCAAGCGTACTAATAATATATTCTTCAGATTGTAAATGTTGTTGAATAGGGTCTAGAGTAACAATATTTTTATTTAAAGTCTCTAATCTACTATCCACGTTTTTTATATCAGCTATTTTTCCTTTTACTGTAGCCGATATCTCAGGTACTTTATCATTTTTTTTAATTGAATCATCTCTATTAATTACAACTTCTGCCATATATTTGCATTATTAATAATAATTTAGTATAAAAAGTATATTATACCGCAATTTTGTAATTTGCAAGCTATAATTGTGTAAAACCCTGTTTTTTCTGAGTGAGCTTTAGAAGTGATATATGTTTTAAAGCCTTACACTTTTTGTTGAACTTATCCTCTGCTCTTTTCTTTATGACTAGGTACGTTTTTTGCCGATTCTATCACTATTGTTGCTTTGAGGACAGTAACAAGTACAGGATGACTACTATCAAGTAAGGTAGCAAAATCCTTAACAATTTTGCTACCTTACTCTGTCATTTTTTTAAACGATAGTTTACTTATTGTTGGTAGTACTAATGGTGTGATTATTTAAGGCTTTTTTATTTCTTGCTTATAAATATATGATAAAGCTTTTGCCTCTTTTGCATTTGTTAAACAGTAAATAGGAGTAGTCTTTTTAGTAAGAAATTCTCTATCAATTATTTAATGTTGTTTATAAAACATTTTCTTGAAGGTTATCTAATGTTGTATACTATTATCTCTATATTATTCTTTAGATATCTTTTGGTTAGCTAATTCTAACATAGCCTTTTTTAATATCCATCACTTCATCTTGGCGCAAGCCATTACATTTTTGGTCATCCATCTGCTCTACTTGAACCTCACTTAAATCTATGGCAAAACCTTTTAACTTAGCTTCATTTTTAGCATTTAAAAATATATTTTCTTTTTTCTTCTCCTAGCGAAATTAATTTAATTACTTCATTATAAATGAAAATTAATTAAAGCTTATAAAAAGAATTATATTTTTTCATAGAAGAGGTCCTAATTGTAACTTCGTCAGGAATTTCGGTTATGAATCTTGAGGGATAAGAGCGGACTATTTCATAAAATATTTTACGGCTTTCTGCATGGGTAATGTATAGGTCTTGTTTAGCTCTAGTAATGCCAACATAAGCAATACGACGTTCTTCTTCTAAACCTTTTTCGCCATCTTCATCTAGGGATTTCTGAGACGGGAATACCCCCTCTTCCCAACCAGGTAAAAACACTACGTCAAACTCAAGACCTTTAGCAGCGTGCAGGGTCATTATAGTTACGGAACCGCCGTAATGAGTTTCTAAACTCTCATTTTCCATAACTAAGCTTGCATGTTCAATAAAATCATGAATATCATTAAACTCGGCAATAGCTCTAAGCATTTCATTAATATTCTCGATTCTACCGAATGCCTCTTCAGTTTTCTCCTCCTTAAGCATTTCAAGATAACCGGAATCATCAAGTATTGTTTTAGCCACATTTATCGGGATATCGTTATTAAATCTTTTATGCCAATTATCGATTTTAGTAACAAAATCTTTTAGAGTTTCATATGCTTTTGCTTTGATTTTATCTTTTTCTAGCATTTCCTTAATAGCTACAAAATTAGGAATACTCTGCTCAATAGCATATGCTTTAATTTTACTCAAAGTAGTTGCACCTATTGCCCTTTTGGGTACATTTATAATACGTTCAAGTGCTAAATTATCATTTTGATTTAAAGATATACGGATATAAGCAAGAACATCTCTAATTTCCATTCGTTCATAGAATCGTAAGCCCCCTATAATTTTATAAGGCATAGCACTATTGATAAAAGCTTCCTCAAAACTTCTAGTTTGAAAACCTGCCCGTACTAATATAGCGATATTACCTGCATTATATTGGTTTGCCCTTACTAACCTATCTATTTCGCCGGCTATATATCTTGCCTCTTCTTTATCACTCCAACAAGAGATGATTTTTATCTTTTCACCGTTTTCCCTATCTGTCCATAATGTTTTACTGTGACGATTTTTATTATTATTGATCACATTGGAAGCGGCAGTAAGTATTGGTAGAGTTGATCTATAATTTTGCTCTAATTTAATAATTGTTGCACCTAAAAAATCTTTTTCAAAACGTAATATATTACCAACTTCTGCTCCCCGCCAGCCGTAAATAGACTGATCATCATCTCCTACACAACAGATATTTTTATATAAACTTGCGAGCATTCTTGCCCATAAATACTGCACAATATTTGTATCTTGATACTCATCTATCAAAATATACTGATATTTATCTTGATAATATTTTAATATATCACGATTTTGAATAAACAACTCATTATTATAAAGTAACAAATCTCCAAAATCCAATGCATTAGAGATCAGAAGATTCTGTTGATATTCTTGATAAACAAGTTTTGCTACTCGTTGCACTGGTAGATTAGTATCTGAGGCCGATAATTTACTTGGTAATAATCCTTGATCTTTCCATCTAGAAATTATTATATGTATTAATTTAGGAGCATATTTTTTAGTATCAATATCTTTTAGCTTTATTATATCTTTAACTAGTTTTAATTGATCATCTTGACTAATAATAGTAAATCTATTATTTAATCCAAGATTTAAATGCTCTATATGTTCCCGTAATATCCTCGCTGCCATTGAGTGGAAAGTACCGATATTAAGATCGTAGCAATTAATTAAACTATGTACCCTTTCAGCCATCTCTTTAGCTGCTTTATTAGTAAAAGTAACAGCTAAAATATTTTGAGGCGAGGCTAAATTTTGATGAATAATATTAGCTATTCTTGAGGTAAGTACCTTTGTTTTACCTGTCCCTGCACCTGCAAGCAATAAAAGTGGTCCTTCAGTGTGAAGAACTGCTTTTTGCTGTTGTGGATTTAATATATTTAGAAAATCTTGGTTTTGCATTATACCTGTTTATACCCTGCACGAAATCCACGAACAAAACTTAAAAAGAATGGATGCCGTGAATCGAGTCACGGCATGACACTGTCCTAAAATAATATTCTTATTTTTGCTTATATCAATAAAAAAGATTACCTAATTCTTTTGAGGTTTTTAATAATATAAGAAAGAGTAATTATAGGGTTACAAATAATTATTTTAAATAACCTAAAATAAGAGTTTAAATTTCTATCTTCAATAAACCAATTATATAAATCATTTATAGGCTTAATCTCAGCAGGAATACTATACTTATCTTTAAATAATGCTTTTAAAGCTCTTTTTGCCCGTTTTGCTTCTACTGCATGCTCTATTGTTAAGCTTTGATCATGAACTCTATACAAATATAAAGATTCTGGTATATGAGCAAATTTTGTAACAAGCCCAAGACGAAGCCAATATTCATAATCGTCAATTAATTGCATATTTTCATTATATTCACCTACTTGCCTTGCTAAATCAGCTCTATACAAGAAACATGCACCTACACAATCTCTAATCGGTAAAAATTTAGGGGCTTCTTGATAGAGTCGTGCACCTATCCTACCCTGCTCATCGATTAAAGTATAATCAGTATATACAAGCCCTATATCAGGCGCATTATCAAGTTTCCTAACCATTTTCTCTAAAGCATTTTTATGAAAAAGATTATCATCGGAAGTCCAAGTAAAATACCTCCCCTTAGCATCTTTAAAAGCAATATTAAGACTCGCTGGCAATTTTTTATTAGTATCATTTACTATTACTTTAATACGTGAATCTTGCTCTGCATATTTCTTAGCCACAACAACACTATTATCTTTCGAGCAATCATCAATAATAATAAGCTCAAAATCTTTAAAACTTTGATTAAGGCAGCTTTCAATAGCAAAAGGCAATAGTTTCTCTCTATTGTAGACCGGAAGAACTATTGAGATTTTTGGAAGATTAATATGCATGTATTTCTAGAATATCAAGAGTATTTAAACTATAAGTTATATTTTCTATTAATTCTGGTTCTTCAGATTTGTACTGATCCTTAAAGATTAATAATATATTACTTAAAGCATTATTAAGCCTTTGGAGTATTATAATATTTTTCTCTTCAAACCTTTTAATTAGTTGAATTAAAGGGTAAGCATATTTATATTTAATTGATAACAACTCTTTATGCTGATCTAATAACCCGACAAGAAAATCAGATATTGCCCATAACCAAGAATAAATCCATTTTTATTATCTATTAAAGAAAACACCTCATTTTTATAGGAACCAGCATAATTTATTATATCTTGTAAGTTTATATATTATTTGAATATACATATCCTTGCAAGTCATATTCAGTATTATTAACACCCTCTATTACTTCATCTAAATTTTTAAATCTATAGCACGCAATCACGGGACCAAATAAATATTGCCGTTTTAACGATATCCATATTATCTAAACAATCAGTAATAATAGTCGGTTCAATAAAATTATGAACAGTTTTACCGCTGCGAATTAATTTACCTCCTTTATTTTGTGCATCTGCTAAAAGCTTTTATATTTTTTCTATAGCTGCTCCATTAATTATGAACCTATATCCGATATTTTATCGGATATATCACCGGCTTTTATTTTAGCAAATTTATAGAATTTCTATAAATTTTTTATGTATAGATTCTTCTATAAATATTCTGTTAGGAGAAGTACAAGACTGACTACTATTTCTAGTTTTAGCGATTATTAAATATATCCGAATTACCTGTAATGACGTTAAATACTCAGCAGGCCAACCAGCATCACTGACAAATTTCGTAAGTACTAAAGCTGATAGAGACGTAAGGATTGACAGTTTTAATATAATACTGTAACCAGCTACTATATTAATAAATGCTTATACAATTGTTTCTTTTTTTAGAAAATCTTATAGGATAGGTCTAGAAAAGGACTGGTTACACGACTTGAAAAAACACTGAATGAAATATAGAAAACTAATTATTTATTTAGAAACTTTTCAGCCTCAAGAGCTGCCATACAACCACTACCTGCAGCAGTTACTGCTTGTCTATAAATTTTATCCTGAACATCACCAGCAGCGAAAACACCTTCTACGCTAGTTTTAGTCGTGCCTGGCTTTGTTATGATATAATTATCGTAATCCATTGCAATTTGACCGGTAAATAAGCTTGTATTTGGTGCATGCCCAATAGCTACAAATACACCGCTACAATTTACTAAACTAATCTCTTTAGTGTGAACATTTCGAATTTTAATTCCGGTAACGGATTTTGGTTTATTATTACCGACAATCTCATCTACTACATGATCCCAAATTACCGATATTTTAGGATTTGTAAATAATCGATCCTGTAATATTTTCTCCGCTCTAAAACTATCTCTTCTATGCACTATAGTAACTTTGTGAGCATGATTGGTTAAATATAAAGCTTCTTCTACTGCACTATTCCCTCCCCCTACTACAACTATTTCTTGATTCTTAAAAAAGAAACCGTCACAAGTAGCACATGCTGAAACACCAAAACCCCGAAATTCTTGCTCTGAAGCTATACCAAGCCATTTTGCTTCTGCACCGGTACAAATGATTACACTTTCTGCTTCATATTCATTACCGGCTCCAGTAAATACTTTAAAAGGTCTTTTTGATAAATCGACTTTTTCTACGTAATCACTAACAATTTCTGTACCGACATTTTTAGCCTGCATATACATCTGATTCATAAGCCAAGGTCCTTGCACTGTCTTCGCAAACCCAGGGTAATTTTCAACATCGGTGGTAATTGTAAGTTGCCCACCAGGCTGCATACCATTGATCAATATTGGTTTTAAAGCAGCTCTAGCCGTATAAATAGCGGCACTTAAACCTGCGGGACCTGAACCTATTATTAGCACTTTAGCAGTAATTTTCATAATTATATTTATCTATTAATTTTCTGTTTTGTTTTCTAATTTCTCTAACCAAGATTTAACATAGTGAATTTCTTCAGGGTTCATTAAAGACGGTGTATGCCCTGCATATTTTATTTCATAAAGATCAAAGGTTTTTGTTTCTTTCATTTTGTTAACGGTAGATTCTGTTAAAATTTGAGATTTCATCCCATGAATTACTAATGTTTTACATTTTATTTTATTCCATACTGACCATAACTTAACATCTTCTTGGTTACCAGCATTTTGTATTCCTTTTGTTATGGCAGGATCATAATTCATTTTATATTTTCCACCAAATGTAGAAATAACACTATATTTTGTTAAATAATCCCAATCTTCTTCGTCTTTAATACCTGATTGCGCATAAATAAGCTTTAGATATTCTTTGGCGCCAGCTAAATCATCTAAGATAATCATTTTTTTAGCATAACCTCCAATTTTAATTAAAGGAGCAGCATCGATAAATGCCCCTATATCATTTAATATTAAGGCTTTAAAAATATTTTTATATTTACTGGCCAGTATCATACCTATAATACCGCCCATTGAAGTACCAAGCCAAATAGGCTTTTTAATATTTAGTCTTTTAAAAAAGAATAATGTATCTTTAATATAGGTAGTATAATTATAATGATTAGCCTTTTTAAAATTTTCGCTGTCACTACGACCAGGATAATTTATTGAAATTACTCTATAATTTTTACTCAATTCTTTAGCTATTTTATCAAAATCATGAGCATTTCTAGTTAAGCCGTGAGCACATATTATTATATTTATATTTTTAGGATCACCGAATTCCACATAAGAAATTTTATGTTTCGGGATATATTGAAGAGGTAAGAAATTAACATAAGGACCAATTGTTATTGAATTAATTTTCATATGAACCTATTAATACCAATTTAGAATAAGTTTAAAAAATCATTTTCATCATGTTATTAATTTAAGTCATTTAAAAAAATACTGACCATCGTCGGCGTATATATAACTACAAAAAGCAAAGATAAAAACACAGTAGCAGCAACTTTCTCAGGATAAAATTTCTGTAAATGTGCTATAACTATAGTATTTGCAGCAAGCGGTGCTGTGGAAAGTAACTTTAAGGCATTATAGTAATCATTATTATACCATTTTGTTACAAAATGATCAAATATGATAAATAACCCTACCCCCAGAGGATAGAATAAAAATTTAGCAGCAAAAGTAGCAAGAGTAAATTTTATATCGATTTCAAATTTTTGCAGAGATGAAAGAGCAAGACCTACCATAACCATACCAAGTATTGAAAAAGATCCTTTCATATTATATATAAAATCATATAAGAAATCTGGCAAAGTAAAACCGCAAAAACTAAACAAACATCCCAAGAAGAAAGCATTTAAAATTGGTAGTTTTACTACCTTTAATATACTATCGGTAGTATTAGCAAAGCTCCTCATACAAATATAAAACCCAACAGAACATTCATAAATATTAACTCCTATAACAGCCATCATGTAAATACTTAAAGTATAATCATCAAAAAGTGCTGCAGCTATAGGTAACATAAAATACCCACCATTTGCCGTACCTGCAGATAAAGCTATAATATTACGTGTATGATCCTGCCAAAATTTACCAAAAAAATAATAAGAAAAGAGTGATAAGAGTGTTGCGATTACAAATGTTACAACCGTAACACTTAATGCTGAAAGTGTTAATGTTGTACTAGCAGGTATAGTAAAAAATACTATAGGCGATATAAAATAGAATAGTAACGAAGAGATACTATCTCTTTCAACATTGGAATATTTACCTGCTAAAAATCCTATTACTACACTTAATAATACTGAAATGGTTTTAAAAAAAACTATACTAAAGATTATCATGTAATGAGCTAAAGATATAATTACTTATAATACATAAGATTTTATTTTTTTCACTAGATTTTATAAAGATTTTTATTCTATAAACTGTTTTAATTGACAAAGGAATTATGTTATTTAGAGCTTCTAATTTAATAGTAGAATATACTATTCATTATATTTTTTTATACTTAAATTCCTATTCTAATCCTATGTTGCTTGGTCTCGAATTAAATAAAACTACCACAATATCGATCTAACAGGTAAAGTGCAAAATTATCAATAGAGAACCTAATTATTGGTAAGGATAAAAGCTTTAGTGATATATAATGATTTTAATGTAATAGAAACCGTTATTCTAACTATAGATAAATTTGACGCATTTAATAGTATCTTAAAAAACAAATATAGTTTAGAGTAAGAAACTAATAAAGTTGCTACTGTTCTGAATTATTTTAAAATGGAACTGGTATCTATAACAAACAGTTTCTATAAAGAATTATTAAATAAACTAGAACAAGAACAGATGAAGAGATTATTTGTAATACTTGTCATACCATGGCTTGACCAAAGTATCCAACAATAACTTAAATATACATCGTTTTAACATTTTTAACTAGATCCTACGATCAAGTTGCAGGATGACAATCAAAAAACCGATTCACGCCAACACCTACGTCTACGTAGGAATAACATACGACGCCAATTTGGAAATTATAGGCATTTGTAAATTATATTTTTTTATCAAATCTAAAACTGATTTTAATGCTTCTCTTCCCTCTACTAGTTCTTGATATTCATGTAAAAATTTCTTTTTATTGCTACTAATTCCAAGTTCATAACCAAATTTTGTATTGCGTGAGCCTAAAGAGTAACAGGTAAGTACTAAATCACCTAATACTCCTGCTTCTAATAATATATCTAACCCTGCTTGCATACCGCCTAAAGCTTTAGATAAAATTGTAATTTCTTTTAAGGCAGATAGTATAAGTGTTGCTCTTGCATTTTCGCCCTGCTCTTTTGCTAAATCAATCCCACTTTTAATAGCAAAGATATTTTTCAATGCTCCTGCCACCTGTAATGTCACAATATCGCTTGTTACATTAGTAGTAAAAATTTTTGAACATATATTATTAGCTATTTTATTTGCTACATCTACATCTAAACTTGCAATACTTGCTGAAGCCGGTAAATTTTTAGCAAGTTCCTTTGCAAGATTAGGACCGGATAGAAATGCTATAGAGTTATACGGCAATAGGGTTTTGAGTCTATCGGAAAATAACTCGGTAGGATTACGGACAAAACCTTTTGTTGCAATTAGAAGAGTATTTTCTGTGGAAATGCCGTGAGTTTTTAATAATTTTATCGAATCATTGAAAGCATAAGATGGTACTGCAATAATAATAAGTTCAAAATCCTTAATTATATCTAAGTTTGTAGTAGCCTGTAAATGAGAGGGTAGTTTAATATCACCTAAATATTTTACGTTAGTTCTGTTATGTAAAATTTCTTTCACTATTTTCTCATCACGTAAAAATAAAGTAACATTATTACAGTTTCGAGCTGCTAAAGAGGCTAGACTAGTACCAAAACTCCCTCCTCCATAAACTGCAATATTTTTAAACTTACTCACTGATAACTTTCTCAATATTTACTATTATAGCGGGTGATTTATTTATTTCTTGTTTTAAGATTTTACGGATTGTCCCTTTTATTGCCTCAGTCACTTGCTCATCTGATAATAGTTTTTTAGCTTGTTTATTTTGAATGGTAACAAGCTCTTTAATATTGTTCTTAATTAGATTAACTAACGCAACATCCTCCTTTGGATCAAGTAGTCCAGGCATAGACAGCATTGGGTTTGCAGCAAGCAAACCTTTTTTATTTATTACTATGGATACTATCACAATACCTGACTCACGCATACGTCTTCTAGCTTTAAAAATCGGCGATTCTACAGGAAGTAAATAGTTACCATCTACGGCTAAATAACCGCTTTCAACCTTTGAAATTATTTTTGCATTATTATATTCAAGCAATACTACACTACCATTTTCAACCTCTACTGCCTGTTTTATGCCGTTTTTCTTAGCAAGCTTAACATGTTCATGAATATGCACAGGCTCACCGTGAACAGGAATACAAATATTCGGTCTAATTAAAGAATACATTTTTTTTAGTTCGTCAATAGATGGATGTCCTGACACATGGACAAAATGGTCTCTCTCTGTAATAACTTCTACACCGGCTTTAACAAAAATATTAAATAATCTAAATATTTTCTTTTCATTACCGGGAATAATTTTTGAAGAAAAAATCATTGTATCCTTAGGCGCAAGCTTTATAGATGGGTGAGAATTATTAGCCAGTTTTGCGGTGGACGCCATAGGCTCACCTTGACAACCGGTAGCAATTACTAATAATTCTTCTCTTCTAAATCTACTAACATCATGTTCACTAATTAGACGAGTAATATCTTTAAAATAGCCACTTTCTTGAGCAGTAAGCATCATACGATGCAAGCTTCTACCGGTTAAGACCACTTTTCTACCTACAAGCCCTGCAGCATGAATTATTGTATCAAGTCGTGCTAAATTAGAAGCAAAGGTTGAAACTACTACCATTTGAGGGCAACCAGCTATAATATCTACTAAACTTTTTCTAACATCACCTTCAGAACCTGAGCTGCCTTTATTAAACACGTTAGTTGAATCACAAACAAGTGCAAGAACCCCTTCATCTCCATAAGATTTTAAAAGTTCTTCATCAGCTTTTTTACCAAGTATCGGATCATTATCAAATTTCCAATCTCCCGTATGTAAAATATTACCCACCTCTGTACGGATCATAATTGCTTGCATTTCAGGAGCTGAGTGAGTCAACGGCACCATTTCTAAGGAAAAAGGATCTAGATTTATTTTACTACCCGATTGTACTTCATAAATTTTTATATTTTTAGCAAAATCATATTCATTTAAACGAATCTTTAAAAAGTTTGCCGTAAAAGTAGTAGTATAAATAGGACATTTAAGACTATTCCATAAATATTGTACACCGCCTAAATGATCTTCATGAGCATGAGTTAAAATTAGACCTACTATATCTTTTTTATATTTTTCAATAAAGCTACTATCGGCAATGATCATATCAACACCTGGTAAATAATCATAGGCAAAACCGCTACCGCAATCAATCATGAGCCATTTTCCTTTATAATGATAAAGATTAAGATTCATACCTATTTCATTAGAGCCTCCTAGCGGTACAAATAATAAATCATTTTTATGGTTTTTCATGTTGAATGATGACATAATTTAACTTAATATTTATTTTATTACTTTATTCTTATAACTTATTATTAGTTAAGCGTCTATTATTAAAACAGAAATTCATATAATGAATATAAATAAAATAGCATTGATTTATAATAAAGATTATAAATCTTTAGCAATTATAAAAGAAATAAAAAAACTATATAATTATTGTGAGATAGAGGAAGCAGAAGTAATTATAGTAGTAGGAGGTGATGGAGAATTACTACATAATATTCACTGCTATATGCATCTTAACATACCTTTTTACGGAGTAAATTTAGGAAGCCTCGGCTTTTTAATGAATACTTTAGATACTAAGAACTTATTACAAAATATATATGAAAGTACGGTTACTATACTCAATCCTCTTCTCATGCAAGCCGAAGATACAAGTGGTCAAATATATACGGCACTTGCTATTAACGAAGTATCGATATTTCGCAAAACTAACCAAGCTGCTAAATTTAGAATAGACGTAAACGGAATAGAGAGAATGAGTGAATTAGTAGCAGATGGAGCTTTAGTTGCAACACCTGCTGGAAGCAGTGCTTATAATTTATCTGCCGGCGGTCCTATTTTACCACTTGAATCAAACATGTTATGCCTAACCCCTATCTGCGCGTTTAGACCACGTAGATGGCATGGCGCTTTATTGCTTTCATCTACTACGATTAAATTTGAAATATTTAATACAAACAAAAGACCGGTAAATGCTACTGCCGACTTTCAGGAGTTTAATAATATCATACAGGTTACTGTTAGCTCTACTAAAAACAAACCGATCAAATTGCTCTTTAATAAAAATTATACGTTGGAAGATCGAATTATTAAAGAGCAATTCGGTGGGTAATTATTAAGCAATATACATAATTTTTTGACTAAGAATTAAATTAATGTATAATGCCTTGTTAAAATAACTAGGTATTATATATGATCGCATAAAAGTCCTCTCTACTAACTTTTCTACCATATTTTAGTTAACACTTAAAACTCACAATATTACCTTAAATACAGGCTATTGAATAGTACTCAACAAATATTTAAAGATTTTGAGATAAAAAAAAGATTTTTGAAGAACTATTGAAGAAATAAAAACCTTAAATTAGCTTTAGCATTTGCTAATTTAGTAATTAATAGGATATGGAATGTGTATTAAAAATTACAGTTATGAAGTACTTGAAAATCATGAGTTATTTTAAGATTATGAGATTAGTAAATATAATTCTTTAATTAATAAAAATTCTAAAATAGAAATATTTTTCATTTAGCTGCAGTAGAAACGAATAGTTTATTAATGTAACAAGTAGCTAAAAATATATTTAAATCAGCACCTATAGTTTTAAATTTACTTAAAACTCAAGGACAATGATATCAATATATCTAAATATTATTACAGAAATTTTACTATTGGCAAAACCTAAATTTCAACCGAATATTATTAGAAGATTGTGCTATTCTAAGCTCTTTTTGTGAAATATTGCTTACTGCCAAAAAAAATGCAAAGCTAATAAACAGTGAACAGAAACAGAAAATAAATGTATCTACTTTGGCCACTATAATATATCAATAATATACAGGAAGGTTATCATTAGCTGAAGAACAATTAGTACACCTTATGAAATGATCGACCAAATGATAAAAATTCGATCTATAGTTTATTTACTCAATAAAAGGTTGAGACAGAAGCAAAAAATTTAATAAAGAATGCCCCAAAAGATATAAAAGCTTTGACAGAAATAAGTTTTAATTTAGCTGAAATTTCTGCAGCTAAATTAAATATACTGAATCAAAATAACTTATCTCAGGATACTAGATAACAGTTTTAACGTTTTCAGTACATTACCAAATACATATGCTTCTGAGACAATTTTGAATAAAGAAAACCTAAAGTATGAGTTAATCAAATTAGTTGACTCTATTGTTAGTTGTATATTATTTTCAGGAAATAAAATTTTTATTAAATCTTGAAGAAGATATAACCTAATTTAGGCAATATGAAGATATTAAAAAATTTATAAATATAATCCATCAATAACAATGTACATTTGCTTAATACTATACAACAAATTATTCACAGTTATAGCAATTGAAAAATTAGGTAAAAATTACAAGTAATTAGATAGATATACAAGACTTGAATGTTATAGAAAAATTTAGATAAGATAACATCAGCTTATCCTTGAGTAGGTATCAATAAATGTTTGTGTATATACTTTACCTATACCTTTGAAAGTTTCTGCATAGTAAGTATCTTGAGAACTAAGATAATCTGGGTGTTATATCTCCCATGTATCTCTTTATTATTCTTACGTTTCTCTAAAGTTTGTATCTGTGCTTCAGTTAGAATGATATTGAGCCATTTGAGTTATAAGCCTTAAATTGTTACATTTCTAAGCCATATTGATCTTACTCCTCCTGGTAATACTAATATTCCCTTCTTCTTTAACTCATTTGATACCCTTAATTAACTATAAGTTGAACAATCTATTGTTAGACCATACACTGCTTTCTCTATAGCAAGATCTACTCTATTAGCTATTATTGGTTTCTTGCAATTAATCTCATATGATGTGTCTTCTTCACCTGTTTCATATGGTTCTTTAAATCTATAATAGCTATCTCTAAAATATATCCCATGCTTTGCATGCTGATTATATACTACCAAGGCTCTTGGCCAATTCTAGTAACCCTAATTTTAGTTTTATTATTTTTTAATTTAGATTCATTTCATACTCCATTTTATATTTGTATATTTTTCAAATGCCATATTAAATCTCAATTACTTCAATTAAATTTGATAACTACCTTGCTACTATATTTGCATTAGTTGTAGGAGTATTGCGTTAACTCTTCCCTATTTACATTGAATATTTTTACCATTATAATCTTTTATACGTTCCTCTTTTGTAAGATTATGAGGTATACCGGTAGTTTCTATTAATTTAATTTTGGGTTGTGCTTATTTAATTTATTTTCTTTGCGTTTAAAGCAGAAAAGGCAATTTATTGTACCTAAATTTGTAGATGCGCCTTTACTGCCTATATTTATATCAGCATTCTCAACTTTCAAGCCTTCTTGTCATAGCCTTTCTGCAATACTACTCTAATTCCCAGTGCATTACTGTTGCCACCCATATATTGAGAACTAAGCATTGCTACAAGTAAAATTGTCTCATATAACTCCTCGATTAAATTAAATATTATTTTTGTTCTAATTCACTCAACATCATTTTAGCAGCTTTTATGCCTGCTGCTTTTGAAGTTTTTATATTGGTAGTCTCAGTATGGAAAGTTATTTTACTGCCATCAAGATTACCAAGCATGAAATCAGTTTTTATATTATCTTTATCTAAATATGTAGAGTAAGCAGCAATTGGCGTGCGACAATCGGCATCTAGATATTCTAAAAATGCTCTTTCAGGCTTTATTAATTCAAAGGTAGTAAGATAATTAATTTTGTTGCATATCTCAAGCATAGCATTATCGTCTTTTCTAATCTCAACTGCAATGACTCCCTGCCCTATACACGGCAACATCTGCGAATACTCTATCACATGACAATATTGAGGATTAAATGCATTAAGTCTTTTCAGTCCTGCATATGCTAAAATCGTTGCATCAACTTCACCATTCATTAGCTTTTTTATTCTTGAATCAACATTCCCTCTAAAAACTGTTACATTTAAATCAGATCTTATTTTTTGGATAAATGCTTTTCTTCGTACTGCCGAGCTACCTATTACAGCATTTTGCGGCAACTCTTCTATAGATTTATATTTTAGACAAACAAAAGCATCTCTGGGATCTTCACGCTCTAAAACGGCAGCAATGATTAAAGATTCAGGAATCCTTCCAGGCACATCCTTTAAAGAATGAACAGCTAAGTCAATCTTTTTATCAAGTAAAGCTTGCTCTATTTCCTTTAAAAATAAGGCTTTACCACCAATATCGTATAAGGGTTTATTTTGGATTAAATCACCACTAGTAGTAATTGGTACTATTTCACAATTAATATTAGGAACAAATTGTTTGATTTGCTGAATAACTAAATTAGTTTGCACTAAAGCAAGTGGGCTGTTTCTTGTACCTATTCTGATAGAATGCATCATTCGTTTTCTATTATTTCAAAAGGACTAGTAAAACTTAAAACACTATAACTTATCATTACTTCATGATTTATAATAATTGGATGATTTATCTCACCATAACCCTTTCCTTCATATATTATATAAAAATACGAATTTTACGTACGCCTCCCCTATTATTATTCCGCTACTGGATAAGCTACCCAAAAAATTCTCAAAACAAGGAGCTATAAAGTAACTAATTAATAACCAACTATCTACACACTACTGAATATACTAGATAATAAATAAAACAAGCTGTCTGTATATATTCTTGAATTATCAATTAAAAAAGTACTAGTACCGATCCAAGCAATAATAAGAGTTGCAACTATCGTATCTGTGGAAAAATTTCTTTTCCCTATCGCATATTCATAAATATTGTTTATATTTTTGATATTGAGAAGTCCAACTCGCAAATTAATCACTAATGATATCTATGATTTGATATAGCATTAAGTTATCAGATAGCAATAAAGAATTTTCTATGCAAATGATAATAAAGATAAAAAAAGAAACAAACAATATTTTTGTAAAGTTAAAGAATATAGACTTTATTGCATGGCCCATGTTATGCAATTCCCGCGTAGACCGGGAAGCAAGAAAAACATATAAAAAACTTGTTTTTTATATGTTTATTTTGTCAAATAATGTAATTTTCCAATATTTAATGTTATTTTTCTGGATCCAACCTATGTAGGACATAGAAAGTCATGACTAGTGCACTATAAATAGAATATTTTCTATTAAAAAGATTCAACTCTTCTACCCCGCCTGACCATAATGATGTTACAGTCAAGTTTCATCAAGTATTTATGATAATCATCATAAATACTATAGCTGTTTTTCTTCTAATACATCTGCAGTAGTTTTATTCACCACTTGATACTTCGATCGAACAACAGTTTATTTTCTTTATTAAAAAAACTGTAACGAACAGACATCACTTTAAAGCTCATATACCACTTGTACAGTTAGTTTACCAGCTATAGTAAATGTTATTTTATACTTCTCACTACTTGCAGAATTTACATTAACACCATTTAATACTAAAATTTCTACAACTTTATTGTCATAATAATCACTATCCCCTGCAGTACAGTCCTGCCAGTTTTATCTTTAAGACTTAAATCAATCTTTGTTTACATATTTTTTTATGCATTTTTCCACATCTTCTAATTTACCAAGCCATGCTACTGGATTGGAACCAAAATTAATATCGTCCTTATAATGTTAGGATTAAACTTGTCTTGTTTAACTATTTTGCTATTATAGGCTCAAATACAGTTAATAATTCTTGTGATTGATAGGTAAAATTTTATTCATAAACATATTTTACAATAAAATACCATGAAACATGCTTTTTTGATTTATGCTTTTAAAATATGTAAAAAATTACTAAATATTAATAAATAGATACAGCTAAAAATATTTATAAAGTGTCAAATCTTGTTAAGAGGTCTAGACTTAGCTCTGACTGTTGCATAATTACGCAGTCTATCAAATAACTGCATTAATAATAACTCATCCTTTCTTCTGTGCATATATAATATTTTTTCCACAGATTAATCTTATTATGATCTTTCTTAATTCTTGTTAAATCTTCAACAGAATAAGCTATCTTATTATTAAATGCTTCTGCTATCATTTCTCTAGTCAATATTTTAATACCAAGGTGCTAATGATAGCTCTATGCTAATCCCTTTAACGGTAATACCAGAGTCTTTAAAGGCAAGATATTTTTCTTCTCTAATTAAAGCGATTGCTTTATTGTAGTAACTTGAGCATATTACGCCGATTTCATAGTTATCTGCTAGTATTGCTTCATCTTTAACTAATGAAGATAAATCTTCATCTGCTATAACTGTATATATCCTTCGTCTTATAACCCCTTGATATTTAGTTCTTGAAATGACTTCTTGTCCTACATAACAACCTTTATCGTAGCTAATCCCATTTAATTCTTCACCACCGTATAAAATCGGGATAGATTTATTGAAAGATAAATCTTCTACACCGTCTATTATTGCAAAATTATATTTATCTTCTAGATATATTGAGTTCCCGTCTTCTCGGGAATGACATAAAGGTTCAAGAGTATCTTTTAATGTTCCAGTTACTATTGAACGCAAACCAAGCTTAGTATAACGAGGATCACGAGATGTAACTAGCGTGTCTATATCTAATTTTTGATGTGAGTAGATAACTTTATATTCATCACTACAATCTATTAATTGTATTTTAGAACGCAATTTATAGAAATTTAAATGATCTATTAAAACAGTTTTACTACTTTTATCAATATCAAGGTAAATTTCCTCAAAATTATGAATATACACAAAAAAATCAAATAGGTACCTTCCTTGATTGTTAAGTAAATAAGTATAACAGTATTTACTTTTATTTATATCGTTAGTAATAAGATTTTGTAAAAATTTTACTGAATCTAAACCTATTATTTTAACAACCTCTCTATCATTTAATATTTCATACATAATTATAATATTATTGACTTTATACGTTCCTAGCTACTATACTTTGAACTTATATAAATTTAAACTTAATAATCATGAGATGTTCATCTTACTGTACTGCTACCGAATATAAAATGAGTGATCTAGTGACCAATTTAAAAAAAATTGGTCTTGAACCTCAACATTTTGATGATGTTTTATATATTCGGAAAGAGGTAAATAAAGATTCTGATTTTATAGAGATATTTTTCTTTCCATTTGGTTGCATAACTATCTGGGGCGGTGATGAAATTCAAGAAAAAATAGTTTTAAGCGATACTGATTTAGTAACAGTAAATAAACTTAAAGAACAAGAACCGGTATCAGATTATATTTATTTTGAATATAATACGGAAGTCAAGAAAACCTTTATTGATGAAGAAAAAAATAAAATAATCTTAGCTGATAAATCGGTTTTTGTTAAACTCTCTATTTCTCATGCTCTTGCACAATCAGTAAAACTTAGTGTTCTCGAGCAATCTGTTAGTAACTTGATTGTTCAGACAACTCCTATACAGCAGGAACTAGCTAGAACCGGTAGCGTATCACTTTCTAAAAAGGAAATATTACAGCAAATAGGTATATTATTTAACGAACGTTATTCAATTAGTCTGCATAGCGATATATTCGATACTCCAGAGTTCTTTTGGCGTCGCCCAAGCTATGAGCCACTATATCTCATGACGGCAGAGTTTCAAGACATAGAAATACGGCAAAATATAATGAATCATCGTCTTAATATGATTCATGAACTTTTAGACATTCTTTCAAACGATCTTAATTATAAACATTCTACAAAACTTGAGTGGATTATTATTATTTTAATTGGTCTTGAAGTTGTTTTATCTTTATCTCATACTAATCTTTTCTTAAAAATTATCGGAGCTTTATAGAATCGCTTCTATGCAAATTATCGATAATCAAAAAACATTAGAAGAAGTTTGTAAACAGTTAGCAAGTAAGACATGCTTAAGCATAGATACGGAATTTGAGCGTCGCTATACTTATTATGCTCAGCTTAGTATAATTCAAGTTAAAGCAGAAAATTATTGCGGAATAATTGATGCATTAAGCAATTTGGATCTAAATATCTTTAATAAGCTGCTTGCAGACAATAATATTACCAAGATATTTCATGCTCCTCGTGAAGATTTAGAGATTTTCTATAATTTGTTTAAAACACTACCTTCTAATGTTTTTGATATACAAATTGCAGCAAATATTTGTGGATTCGGTAAACAACTAAGCTATGATGATCTTTGTTACAAACTATTCGGTATTGCTATTGATAAAACTCATCAAAAATCTAACTGGCTAAAACGTCCTATCACTAGTGATATGTTAAATTATGCTATGTTAGACGTGGAGTATTTATATAAGATACATAAAGAGTTAAATAATATAATTATTAGGAATAATTTAGTTACTAAATATCAAACAACTCTTAGTTCTTTATTAGATGTTAGAAATTATAAGGTTGAGCCAAAAGATGCTTGGAAAAAAATAAAGCATAGAAGTAATGATGAGAGCTTTAACCGTAAAATTCAAATACTTGCAGCTTATCGTGAATATAACGCACAAACTATAAATATTCCTCGTAAGCATTTTATTTTAGATGAAGATTTAATAAAGCTTTGTAAATATCTGCCAATAACAAATAAAGATTTTAAGCATCTCAATTTAAAAAGCAAATATTTACATAAACAAAAATATAAAGATGAAATAATAAGTTTGTGTAATAACTTTTTGGTCATGTTATAATTATTATAGGCCTTATCGCAGTACTTCTATGGCACCCCCGCTTTTGCAGGCATGCCATAAATAGCATTTTTTAAGCCATACAAGAATATTATAAATCATACCGAGATCACAAATTTAAGCTTACGATCATGAGATTCAACTGAGAAATTATCGATTAATTGTTCTTTTAAACAAACTCCGGCAGTTAATATATTTTGGTTATTATTTAAATATTGATCAAAATATCCTTTACCGTATCCAAGTCTATAACCATCACTACTAAATGCAAGACCTGGGATAATAACTAAGTCAGGAATAAAAAAATCATTATTTATAGGTTCAAAAGTGTTAAAATCACCTAAAGCTAATGAGTCATTATAATGATACGGACAATATTTTATTTCATTTTTTATAATTTTCGGTAGGAAAAATTTTATTTCAGGATGTAAGTTTGTTATTTCAAGTAAATTAATTTCATATTTTAGAGGGTAATAGAGACCAACGGTTTGAATTCCTAACTCCCTTAATAAATGACTAATTTTAATTATTAAGTAGTGTCTGACTAAGCCGGAAGTAATTTTTTCTTGGTTTTTTATTAAAAGATCCTTGAAATAAAGACGCAGTTCTTGCTTGTTCATTATTACCGTCATTCCCATACGCTGCATTTTATATGTTTATTTTATTAAATATTGAATGTAATTTTTGTACTAATGTTAAGATTATTTTTTGGATTCCAACTTTCGCAGGAATTACATTGCAATATCACATATTGATCGTTCTTTTATCCACACTAAGAGCCGCTTCTTTTATAGCCTCACTTAATGTTGGGTGAGCGTGGCAGGTTCGTGCTATATCTTCTGCTGCTGCTCCAAATTCCATATAGGCGGTAAGCTCAGCAATTAATGTACCTGCATCAGCTCCTATAATATGCGCTCCTAAAACCTTATCGGTTTTACTATCGGCAAGAATTTTAACCATACCTTCTGTACTACCAATCACTCTTGCTCTACTATTTGCTAAAAACGGAAACTTACCTACTTTATAATTAATGCCTTTTTCTTTTAGCTGCTCTTCTGTTTCACCTACACTTGCTATTTCAGGATAAGTATATATCACGCTTGGAATCAAATTATAATTCACATACCCTGCTTGCCCTACCATTATTTCCACGGCAGCTATGGCCTCTTCTTCAGCTTTATGAGCAAGCATCACTCCTTTTACAACATCACCAACTGCGTAAATATTTGAAACGGCTGTTTGGAAATGATCATTAATCTCAATTCTACCTTGCTTATCCGTAATAATACCGACAGACTCAAGCCCCAAATTGTGCGTATAAGCCTTTCTGCCTACTGCCATTAATACCACATCGCTAGTTATTACCGCACTTTTACCACCCTCCTCTATTGTAAGATTTACTTTTCCTGATTTTACTTCTGCAGATACTACTGTAGTATTTAGTTTAAACTCTATACCCTGCTTTTGCTGTAACTTCATAAATTGCGCAGCAATTTCTTTATCAAGCATAGGTACAATACTTGGTGAATACTCAACAACTATTACTTTAGCTCCTAGGCGATGCCAAACTGAACCGAGTTCTAAACCTATATACCCTCCACCGACTACTATTAAATTTTCAGGTACTTTAGAAAGCTTCAAAGCACCGGTAGATGAAACAATAAATTCTTCATCAATTTTGATATTCGGTATTTCTATAACGCTAGAGCCTGTAGTAATTAAGATATTTTTAGCTTTAATTTGCTCATTATTTACTTCAACTATATTGTGAGAGACAATTTTAGCTTCTCCTTTTATCCTAGTAACCTTATTCTTAGCAAATAGGATTTCTATACCTTTTGTAAGATCACGAACTACCTTATCTTTATTAACAAGCATTTTTTGTAAGTCTAATTTTACATCTGTAGTAATACCAATACTTTCAAAACGCTTTAAAGCTTCTTCATATTTTTTAGAGGAATTAAGTAAAACTTTTGATGGTATACATCCTACATTTAAACAAGTACCACCAAGAGTATCGTTTTTCTCAATGCACGCCACTTTCATATCGAGCTGAGCAGCTCTAATACTACCTGTATAACCTGCTGGACCACTACCTATTACTACTAAATCAAATTCTTGCATATTTTTACCTATATATTTATAATGAATTTGTCATACTGTCACAGTATTTCAAAAAACTAGCGCAATCAAGTCGTGAGATGACAATAATGTATTTTCTAAGTCACACAGGAATGACATAAACCATACACCATCTATTATTCCTATAACAACCTTAATTTTATACTATTCTTATTTGGTGAAGCAATAAAGCTAATTAAATCAATATTATCTTTAAAAAAGTTTGTATAATTTTGTAGCAAAGAAAACATTTTTTTAGAAATAGTGTAATTATGACGAAGATTCATTGAATTTGACTCACCGATCTTTTTTATTTCTCTCATTAAAGCTAAAGGATTATCAAACTCAAGGCCAATATTTTCATAATCAACAATTACTTCAGCAAATCCTGCCTGTGAAAATAAAATCGGAACATGATCAAAACGAATAAAAGGAGAAATATGAGGAGAATGTTTAAAATTACTTGTTATTTCTGCCTCTATTAAAACTTTACGTAAGTTTTTTAGACTATTACCACCAACAAAATTACCAATAAAAATGCCTTCAGGTTTTAAAAATGTTCTAATATTAGATAGAAAGCGTTGTACATCATTTATCCAGTGTAATCCTAATGAATAAATAATTAAATCAAAAGAATTCGGAGGAAATTCTAAATCTTCATCATCAATTAATAACTTACGATCATGATTGAACGAATCAAGCAACAAAGGAGACATATCTATTGCGGTAATAGTTGCATTTCGATAAGTATCTTTTAGTAAACCTATAAGATAACCACACTTTGCAGATATTTCTAGAATATCAGAAAAGTCATTATTAATCAGCTTTAACCTATCAATTAGGTCACCCTCCGCATACTTGATAAATAAGCTGCTACTTATCCCCTCTACTGCATTATTTCGGTGATTTTTTAGTTTTGATCTGTTGAATATATAATACTCTCAATTTATCTTATATTTTGTCTCCTAGAGTCTTTGCCTCTTTTATCGACTGGTAACCAAACTGATCATTTTTTAGCAAATAATTTTCTCTGTCTTGCAGTGTGAATATTATCAACCTTTAACTTTATTTAGCTCTTTAAAATTATCCTGAACACCGATAAATACAGGCCTCGTATTTTGGTGATACCACTGATTTTTATCTAGAATATCAAATTGATTATATTCTTTTAATTGTTTTTTCTTAATAAAAATTGAGAGTTTTTCTATATCAGAATTTGTATCACTTAAATTTTCTTGAACATTAACGGAATTACGTTTTCTTTCTTTTTCTACATTGTTGAGTCCCCTAGAGCTTTATAACTACTTTAATACACAACAATACTAATATAAATTGCTTTAACATAACCCTATAATATTATATTTAATATAAATTAAATAATATATAAATCAAGCATTGAAATAAAATTAATTATTTATAAAGATATTATCTTTATATTTCTTTCTATAATGTATTTTATAATTCTCATGCTTCATACCATTAAACCACTGCTCTTGTTGTTTTTTAATATGATAATTTAAGGAATGATATTTGCTATTATGATTTTGGAAATTACCTGCACAAAATTTTAAGAAACCTGAAATTAACGTTTCTACTCTATTAATATCAGATTTTTTCTCAAGAAACTTCATAGAAAAATTAGCAGGATGATTATGTATTAAATAAAATTGTTTATATTTCTCATGAATTTTATTTTCTTTTTTTATTTGTTGTTCTGAAAAAGATAATTTTTTTTCTAATAATTTATGAATTTCAGTACAATCGCTCCAAGGTAATTTTATTATTACCTGCTCTACTTGATATTCAAAATTTTCCTGAATATTGTTGAAATCAGCATGTGCTTTTACCATACTTAATAATATTAAAAAACATGCTATTAACTTCAAAAATTTTAAATAATCTACTCTAACTCTTTTTAGCTGCAAATTATAAGATTTTTTTGAAATAGGAATAATTCCTACAAAAATCTTATTAATTCTCACATAAAAATACCTTAAAATATAAATATTTAAATTTTTGTTCATAAAACCTAATATTCATAAAATTTAATTAATTTTAGCAGGAATCGGTATCATAATACTACTTCTATATCTTTTATTACTATTAAAAAGTGACTTTTTTTGAACTTTGTTATTATTTACCGCAACTTTATCTTCTAAAGCCCTTTCATTATTATTTATATAACCATGTAAGGATGCTTTATAAAGCGCCATGTTACTTGCTATTTTAACTACATCTTGCTTATATTTAAACCCTAAAGCATGGGTAGCTGAGTGGTAATGTGCTATCGCTTTGTGCCAACTCCCTAGTTGATCATATTTTGAACGCAAGAATTTTGCACCGTAACGAATGTTATTATTTGGATCAAATGCCTGTTCAAGAGAATCAAAAGCCTCTAAATGATGTCTTAAATTAATCTGCATGCATCCAATGTCAATACTCTCTCGTCCTTTTATAAGCTCTATTCTAACAAAACCCACGGCTTGTCTTTTACTGTTAAAATAATAGCTTTTCCCTTCAACATTTACGGTCCAAGGCCATACTATTCTAATTTTACGGGTTGTATGTTTTTTACCTGATTCTTTTAAAGCTATTGAATGTAGTGTATTAGAGGGGATATTAAATTTTTGTTCAAAATAAGGAAAAAGCTTAGAACATTTAAAGGATTCAGCTATTTCAGGATCAGCAATAGCCGGCTTAGAAAAGAAAATCAAGGAAAATACCAGGATTAGTATGGTTATTATGACATTCACCCATTTTCCTATGTTTTTCCCACGAAAGCGGAAATCCAAAAAAAAAAAATTTATAATATATTTTGCTTCAATATTTTTGCTGGATCCTATAGCCCCACCACGGGATGACATATTGTTTTTCCACATCATATCGGCAACGCTAAAATAACTTAAGTTACAGTAAAATAAATTAGCGTATCATAACTTATCTTATGAGGCAAGAAAAGTTATGATATTTAAGATGTAAAGACTTAATCTCAATCTGAACTAAAATCTTCAAAAAATTATTCCAGCCTCTACAACCTTGATTTATGGGTTAACTATAACTGGAGCAGGATTTACTTCTAAATAAAAGTTTTCTTTATACCATTATTATATATGGTTGTTACTGCTTTTTATAGATTTAATTGTTCTCCACCAAACAACATAGAGCCCCTAATACTTATTATAATAAATATTGACTTATAACATACAGAAAAGCATAATGACTACCAAATAATTTCATAAGATTTTCTACTATTTATGAGCAGTTCTTGTTTAATAAAATTAGACTTACTTAACGCTTGATCTATTGTCTCTACACTCCGGTTTCTATGACACTATGTTATATATTCTTCACTGATTACTATTTTATAATTTTTTGTTAATTTATTAATTTTATTTAAATGTATATTAAACTCTATTCTACTAAAGTTAGCAGTACTCAAACTAGTGGAAGGTTATTTACCTAATGCTTTATTACTTATATTAAGCCGACATTATTTAGCCATACTTGTAAGTTCTTTGATGTTGAAGTAGCTTTATCAGCAAGGTGCATTGATTAATTAAATAAAACAGCAAGTTGCTCAGGATTATTAAGGTCTACATATTCTCCTTTATTTATTTGCTTCTTATAGATTAAATATTTCTGATTTGAGTTAATGTAATATTTTTTTATTGTCTGTAAATTTTACTCTAGAAGTTTTTAGTATCTAAATCACCTTATGATGCACCTTTATTATTTTCCCAACCTCTCTGTGAAACTAAAAATAACATATAATGACGTCTAATACAACTGTTATAGCTTTACATTAATTATTATTAGCTTTTTCATAGTAGTTTACGTTGCCCTGAACTTATCATTTTATTTGTACCTTGTTACTTATCTTTTAATAGCATTCATACATGTTTATGTGGATAAACTACTTTTGTAAGTATTTCAGATAGATAAAATTTTTGAATTAATTTTAATAATTCAACAAGAAATTCATTATAACTATGACATATCTAAACTCCATTCACTTCCATTTTGTTTGATTTCATTTAGTTTCTTGACTTAAAGTTATATAATATTAATTCATACTTTGACCATTTTGCAATTATTGGTTGAATCTATATTCAAGAACCACGAAATGTGATATTTTTTAAATCCTTAAATTGGTAATTGACTGAATAAATAAAAATGTTTATTATCAGTCCAAATTAAATGTAATAAGTATATTTTATGAAAGTCGTTAGCTCATTAAAGTCATTAAAAACACGTGATAAAGATTGTCAGATTATTAAAAGAAAAGGTAAAATTTTTGTAATAAATAAAAAGAATAAAAGATTTAAAGCAAAACAGGGTTAATATTATGTATATTTTAAGAATTATTGTTTCATTTTATCAGGAGTTCATGTACTCGTTAAGGTGGTGTACGCTCCATGTAATCACCAACCAATATAAAATCTAATTCTTAAAAAAATATACACGATATAATAATAACAAAATGGCCGGACACTCAAAGTTCAAAAATATTCAGCATCGTAAAGGGGCTCAAGATAAAAAAAGAGCAAAAGTTTTCACTAAATTAATTCGCGAAATAGTTACTGCAGCTAAAACCGGTCCTTCTAATAACCCTGAAAATAATCCACGTCTTAGAAATGCTTTAACTGCCGCACGCAGTCAAAATCTCCCAAAAGAAAGAATCGACAAGGCTATTAATAGTGCTAATGATTCTTCTAACACCGAGAATTATACAGAAATTAGATATGAAGGTTACGCACCTGGCGGTATTGCTATAATAGTTGAAGCTTTAACCGATAATAAAAACCGTACTGCTGCTGAGATACGCTCTAGCTTTACTAAATATGGTGGGAGTTTAGGCGAAATTGGTAGTGTTAATTATTTATTTAAACATTGCGGCGTTATTCAATATCTAAGCAACATAGCATCAAGTGAAAATATTCTAGAAGTGGTGATAGAAGCAGATGTAGACGATATTATATCTGATGATACCACCCATACAATCTATACGGATATTGAAAATTTTTCCAAGGCTCTAGAATTTTTAACTGACAAATACGGCATACCTGAAGACTCTTATATAGGCTGGATTCCATTAAATACAATAATTATAGATGATAAGGAAAAAGCTGAAAAATTACTAAAGCTTTTGGAAGTTTTAGAAGATAGCGACGATGTGCAAAGAGTTTTCAGTAATTATAAGCTGTCTGATGATGTTTATAAAATAATACAAGGAGAATAATGACTTATAACGGCGCAAATTATCAAATAATTATTTTAGCAGCTGGTAAAGGAACTAGAATGGAATCCAATTTACCGAAAGTAATGCATAAAGTTGGTGGAGTTCCAATGCTTGAAACGGTATTAAAGAATTCGCTTGAAGTAACAAATGATGTAGTTATAGTTTATTCAGAGAAACTTAAAAGATATTTAATGCCCTATGAGCATATGTGTCGCTTCGTACTACAAAAAGAACCTAAGGGTACAGCTCATGCTACTTATACAGCAATAGATTTAATTGACGAAAATAAAATAATATTAGTTTTATACGGCGATCATCCTCTTATTACTCCAAAACTGATTCATGAATTAATAGATTATTTAAGCCTTACTAATTCTGCATTAGTGACTTTAAGTTTTGAGAGAGAAAATCCTACTTGGTACGGTAGAATAGCTACTGATAAAAACGGTGATCTTTTAGAAATAATCGAGTATAAAAATGCAAGCGAAGAAGAGAAAAAAATAAAGCTTTGTAATTCGGGTATTATGGCGTTCAGTATAGGCATGTTAAATAAATACTTACCTTTATTTGCTACTAATATTACTGGTAATAAGGAAGTTTATTTAACTGAAATAGTAAAAATATGTAAAAATCACGGCGAAAAAGTTTCATATTTATTATCTACTGATCATGATTTAATTATTGGTGTTAATAATAAACATGAGCTAGAGGAAGCCAATAATATTTTTTCTAAGAATAATTATTAAGTCTTAGCATTGTTACATGGCTCTAAAAAAAGTATTCTATATCACTCCTGCAAAAGCAGTAATCTGAAATTTATTTTGTCATCCCGTGGACTACAAAAATCTTGCATCACAGGTGTTTCCTGAGATAACGTAATCAAGTTTGAATTGGATTCTCACAAAAGCGGAAACGGCATATTAAGTCATGCAACAACACCAAAAATCTTGGAGAGATGGCCGAGTGGTTTAAGGCGCACGTCTGGAAAGCGTGTTCACGGCAACGTGTCGGGGGTTCGAATCCCCCTCTCTCCGCCAACTCTAGAAAGCCTGTCATTTCTTACAGTTTATCAAAATGAAAAGCCAAGGAGTAATCAAAATTTCAGCTTCTCTTTTTTCATTAGTTGCCAAACCTTTAAGGGTTTCATACACATTTGTTGTTACATTTATCAAATCTAAAAGCTTCTTAGAAAAGTGGATTTATACCATCATAATATTAATTAATTCACTTAACTCATATTAACTATCTTTTAGCTCTGTTCTGACTTTAGCTTTAACATAAAAGTATCTCCTAATACTTTAGTTAGTTTATTTCCACTTACACATAATAAATATATTTTGTAACAAAATACAAATTTATAGTTACTAAGCTCAAGAGCAGAACTTATAAATATAATAGTGAAACTAGTTTTGATCTATTTTATCCATAATACGCTCATAAAGATAACTTTAGTTACGCATGTGATAATTGCAAGAAAGCTATAAAACTAAAGAAGAAAATAACAGAAATAATGGTCTTGTATTAATTAGTCCTTTAACCCTCTTGATTCCTTTAAGTTTTATGAAAAATAAGAACTACAAATATTCTATAGCAAAAATAGTATGGTAAGCTTTATAGTCCATGAATATTAAGGAAAAGTAACAATATTTAGATGATCGTAAAAAAATCTTATTAAAGGTCAGTGGTCTTTATCATATCATAGAAAACAGTATTGCTTTGATGTAGCAACAAATTACTAACTATAAATGTATAGAATATTTTAAACATTATATATAAAGAGATTTTACTTTGTAATAAGACTATAGGAGAAAAAAACTATGAATACTTTTATAAATTTATTAAAAAATTTTTTGGTAGGACAAATATTTATATTATTATGGCAGGCAGTTAGCAATATGAATGATATTATATTTCTGCAGAAAGAATAAATGACCCGCATGGAAAAATATGTTTATCAGTAACATGTATAGTAATTTGTGTGATTTATAGATATACAACTAGATTGTTTGTTTAATGCGTAACTAATGATACACGATTATATCTTTGTATTTTTAACAATACTTTAAGGGATTATAATTTTTCTCAATTTCTTGTAATAAGGAATGCAAGATTCTAGATCTTTATATTTTGCCCAAGGAGCGTTTCCAACAAGAGAGTCAGCCCCTATTATGATTATAATAATGCTCCCAATTTTATAATTGCTTTTGTAGTGTAAAATTCAACTAAATTAGTCCTTTGTGACCTTTCTACTTTACCATAGATAGGGTGATAATGGTTTGATCGGACAGAATTTAAGTTTGTATTCTTTTTAGATAATATTGTACAATATAAGCAAAAAATTCTTGTCCTATATCAGCTTTCAATGATTATGTAGAAATTTTTTCTTGCCCTAGTATATTTCAAGCCAATATCGGTGGCTCTCCTAATCCTAATAGCATGCTACCTATACTACTATTTCCTAATTGATCTGGCAGAATATGACTCATGTAAGCTAAGATATGATCCATATCACCACTTGCACTAATATTTATATCAACATTATTTGGTAAATTACTTGTATTTAACTCTACTCTTTTTTCTACTATATCTTGTTGTGTGTTTATACCATATTTATGGACTAATAATATTTGTTGTAGTTGTTGTTGCCAAACACTGTTATTAGTTAAGTCCATGATACCTATTATTAGATCAGTGGTATAATTTACTAGTATTGTTATCTCCTCTATTTGGTTTTGAGTTACTGTTTTTTGTTGTTGCAACTTAACAGTGAGTTGATATAATTCATCTTTTGTATCTTGTATACTATCGTGGTAACTCTTTAAAAATTTATATTTTTTTTGCCATCTAGCATCTAACTCTCCTAATTTAGTCTCGATGTCGTTTAATAATCTGCTGTCACCTTCACCTTGTAGTGCACTTTCAACGTAATTTAATAATTTATGCTTTGGTGTAATATTCTCTTTTGCACTAACACATTGGGCCAAGACAGAACTCATCTGAGATTTTATCCATTGTGTCCTCATTTCTATTAATATGCCTTCAAGCTTGTTTAGCAAGTTTGTACATGAGCAGATTTGTCTGCAGAACTGCTCTGCATCATGATCAGGCCTTGTATCTTGATGATAATAATACCAACTGCTTAACTGGTTTTCACATTGTCTAATAAGATGCTTTATTGTTCCCATCACTCCATATTTTTTTATGGTAGGTACTAATTGTGAATGGTGCACAACATATTGTATAAGTGGTAGTTGCTGTTGTACATAATTATATTGAACAGCAATACTGTTATTAGAATTAATGGTAGTATTTTTCCACTCCTTGTTTTCGTTGATATCACAATTTCCTGTAATATACATATTTAGACTTTCATTAATAGGGTCGGCATTAGCTACTGGTAAAATATTGATGTTACTTATCATATTCCAGAATACATATACCTTCTCTTTAAACCAATTTGTAGTACTTATTATCAAATTCTCATAGTCATTGAAGCTAAGATGATGACGTTGATGATCAGTTTCATCACTATTATTGCCTAAAATATTTTGGATTCTATTAATACTTTCTATTATTCTACTATAATTAAATATCTGACTTATATTATTATATATTTGGGATGCTTCTATATAGTTATATCCAAACAATATCAACCTATACCATGCTGCACATGCTAATATATTGTTACTCATATTTGGTGTTGGTAATACTGCATAATTACAACCAACACAATGTTGATACTCAATAGTTGTATTTATAGATACTTTTAATTGTGATAATATATCTTTTGTAAATTTACAATTATCAATAAAAGTAACTTGTTCTTCTGGTAAATTAAATCCTAATGCCTTATAGGATATGATTATACTATTTTTACTACTAATCGCAAGTATACATTTCAAATGGTGGTATAATATATCATAATTAGGTGATAATAGAGCCTGCATACAAACTCTGAGATTATCAGTCATCCATTCAGCCATACTAATCTTATTTTGCATTACAACTAGTGTAGTATTACCTTTGGTCGTATTTATATTCTGATTCCATGCATTAATTCTTATATAATCTAATCCAAAATCAAACTCTATTGTAGAAATTGTATAATCATGGTTAATAAACCAATTTTTTACCCTAATAATATGTTGTTTATCACTATTAGTAATATGAACATTATTAATAACTAAATCATCAATAAATCTCATAACTTTTATCTCCCGCGGCTTAATATCTTTAAATATAATAATACCTATCCTTTGTTCATCTAATGGTATGGGAAATAACTTACCATTGTCCATTCTATGGTTATGTGTTATATTAAATGATTTGCTAAAGTCTATTTCATATTCTTGGATCGCAACATTATATGATTCCTGGACTAACTGTGTATAAGCCTTAGCCCTATTGGCACCTCCAACAAAATCTAAGGGCTGTTCATTATAATTGTTAAGCATCTTGTATCGATGTATGCTTATATACCATTCAGATAGTGGTATATAAAATTGTGGCATAGTTATTTTCTGAATAGAATAATGACTACTTGTATCTTTTGCTAATAACAACAAATCATTTCCATCTATTGCAAAGTTTACAGCATTATTGCAATGCTGAAACATCTTATCTTTATGAATCACAGTAAAACGTAATATAATATGAACTCCTTCATTCATAATACAAATAACTCGCAATGGTTGTATCTTAGATGCAGCTGATAACATAAAATCGTGGAATTTTATAGCAATAGGATTATTACCCAAGTGTTCCTTTAATACAAAAGTACCCTTTTCAATGTGCATATTAAAGTTAGTACTTATACTAGAATTGGCGCTATCACTCTTGAGATAATCATTAAGACTAATGCCTTCAAGTAGCATTATGCTATTATGACTAATATATTGATATATTTTAGTATAATTATACTTAACTTGATTATCAAAAAATTGTTTAGCAATAATTACAGGACTATCACTACTCCTGCTATGCAATATTAGATCTTCTTGTATTCTATAGTATACTATATTATCTAATGTACAATCAATCACAACTGTCGTATTTGCCGTAATTACACTAAAAAAACTACTTATATTACAGCTACAAAAAGACACAAGCCTCAAATTATTATCAACTCCTTGGAATGGTATATAAGCGTCTCCTTTTTCATCAACGAATATAAGATGTTTATAACTAACATCTTTAAAATAATTATATATTATAACATTATCTACCTTCTCCACATCATCTTTTTTTTTGTGAATCAGTACGTTAAGATCATTACCTGCAGTTTCTAACCAAACATTATCTATTGATAATAGCAACAATATATCAAATTTCATATCATGTGAGCTATTATCAATTATTATTGTACCTACATCTATATTATTAGTTACAATATATATATCACTTTCTTCACAACCTTTAGCAAAGGCAATTTGCTTGTCAAAAATAATAATGTCTGCACTCTCAGAGCCAAAATGATAATAGTGTTCTTTATATTTTACAACACCATATAGTTCATAATCTGTATTCTTCGCTGAAACCTTGTCATAATATTTTTTAACTTCTTCAACTAAATAATAGCTATTCTGACTACTATGCTCTTTTGTTATATGCAATTCAAATCTACTAATACTAGTTGTACTTTCTTCTATTTTAGGAATAACATTACCATAATTTTTATCTATTAAATTAAAGTTATGAGTTATATTATCATTGCCTAAATAATTTTTTATACTTAATGTATAAAAAATATTTGCACCCAATTTAATTTGTAATGACAGAGTATTATTTATTTTAGAATAAGTTATGCTCTCACAATCTGTTAATAAATTGGTGCCTAGGAAGACAATGGTTCCTTTCCCTTTGATGTCAATTAATGAATTTGAATTTTTTTTCTTAATATCTCTTGTTCTTATATAAAAATAATAAATACCTTCTGTACCTTTTACTTCTGTATATGGCCAAATTACTACTTTCCTACAACCTTTAATGATATCTGGTTTATCATTGCTATATCCCCCATCACCATCTATCAAATCAACTTTTACAAAGGGATGACGATCATTTAACTTGCAGTCAACATGATCTACATTATTTCTTCTCCCTTGATATGCAATTTTTATTACATCACAGAAATATGTATAAAAAAGATTTATTTTTCTATCATTAATAAATATATTAACTCTACTCCCAGAAATCCAATCTATATGTTCTATGCTTTGAATACTAAATTTTACAATACTATAGTCTAATATTGCTGTATTAAATGTATTAAAAGAATAAGGTGACCGAATATGATTTAGGCTTACTATACCAAGATTGATAGAACCTAAAAATTTATTATTAAGAAAGATAAATTGATTATTACGACTTAAAACGTCTATTTTAATAGAACTTTCACCCAGCATAAAAATACTAGATAGTGTATTATGTGTTATTATTTCTCCAGCACTGATCAATTTAGTATTAAAAATTATATACTTGTTATCATGAACTTGATTCCGTCTCACATTGTGTTCGACAATAAAACTATTAGCACATGGATATATTACATTCGGATCTGACCTTGCAGTACCACTTACCTCATAGATTGCGCTAGCCTGCTGAGGCAAACAAGTCATTGTAGCACCCTGAATATAATTAGGTACAACACGTGATAAATAATGATAATTATTATGTAACATATCAATCTTAGCATAACTTGGTTTAACAGTACTGCTAATATACTTTTTACATTCTGTTACATATATTTGTCCTCCACCACCATATGGCGTTCGTATGAATTTTAATTTGCTTGTACATTCTTCCCAGTGTCTTATTACTACCTTACCAAATCCACCAGCATAAGCCACTACATCATTAGGCATAGATTGTAAATAATCCCATGTTGTACTCAATATATTATTTACAGATTCTATTCTTGCTGCTAAATGTTGTACATCCTCTGGTGGGTATTTGTTAGTAACAGTATGCCAGAATATTCGCCAATTCTCATTATGGGTGGTATCATATCTTGCTTCATACTCTACAATATCACTAATACCACTATATATTGCATAAGCAGCAATCGATAATAACCCTGCCCCTACACCAAGTCCAGCATTAGTACTAGCAACTACCAAAGCAACACCAGACACAAATGAAACTCCAGAAAAAACTATAGATGCTGTATAATCCCTTATTTCCTTATCACTACATGCATTATCAGTATCTGCCATATCATTACATTTCTTAAGTGCTTGGGCTACCAACCCTATATCCACAATATCAAATACCCCAGATACACCACCTGCCGTACCTTTTAAAAAATTAACCCCATATTTTGCTGATAGAATCTTGAAAATAAATTTTGTATTATGACCTAGTATTTTTGGTGTTACTTGACTAACACTGTTTAATAATCTTATCCCCCACTTAGATTTTTGCCTTACTATAATATTTTCAATTGGTTCTGATGCAAAAGAGTAAGTTACCCCCCCAACATTTATTAAACAATCTCGCCCCCCTGTATCATTATCTTTACTTTCTTGACATTGTACAATAGCTCCATATATACCTCTTATTAACTGAAGCTTACCTACAGCACTAATTAGTTTACTTTTTAATTTACTATTTATTTTTATAGAATTATCCTGAGCAACATTATATATAATTCTTTCAAGACGTTCATTTTGACGGTAATTATTATAACCTCCATCTTCTATTACCCGGTCTAATAGATATTTATAATGGCCTATGATGTTATTACTATCCTCAATTTGTCTGATTTTTGCTAATTCCAACAATTGACTATTTTTTCCTTGATCATTACTATGTATTAAATATTCTAAGAACTTTTTACTATCGATTTGTAATTCATCTATATTGCTCATTTTCTTTCTTATGCTAAACTCAGCTAAGTCCTCTTCACTAAACTTACAAAAACTAATTTCTCTCTTCTTTTTACCACCTAAACAAGAAGAAAAATGTAATTTTAATTTTTTTTGTCTAGGATTAAGCGTAGAACCACTATCTGAATTATATCCATGCTTCTCTTGTTGTAGTCCTGATGAACCTGGTTGTGGGTTATTTAAATCTTGCAGATTAGGTCTAGATCGTAATGGAGATTGCTTAACAGGACTGTCATCTGAACTGATATGATAAACCTTATCAATAACACCTTTCGCTACTATTATCGAATCTGCAATAGTTGTATCTTTATTAAAACATAATACAACCCCTTTAATTTGCACTGCATCAGTAATAACCTTAAGGTATCTTATATAGTCCTTTAATTGTGTCTCCTTAGCTCGTATTTGCGTTAAAGTGCCAAGTCCTAATTCTAAGGCAAGTGGCACTCTATCTTGGAACACTAACACTAAATCTGCTCTGCCATGCCCTAAACTTACCTCTGTAAGTACCGTTATATCGTTCCCATTAAATTTTTTATGTAAAAACAAACCATGTATTATAGATTTAAAATCTTTTTCTAGGACAATAAACTTCTTCAACTTTAATAATTCTTCTTTAAGTTTAGTTAATTCTCTAGACTGAGCCTCGATATTTTCATTATCACCATGTGGTGGACTTGACATATTATCTAAATCCAAATTCTGTAATGCTGGTATTAGATTATTTAGATCAATATTTGATACAACATTATATTCTGTGATAAATTGTGATATATAGGATTGTTGTACTTGTGGAGCAGTCGATTCTAAATCGTTTACTCGTATGTTTAAACAGTAAAAATCCACATTTCTTATACTCTCAAAGACTTTCCCTTTAGGATTAATGGTTATATCAATTCTTTTACCAGCATTGATATTTAGCTCTTTTTGAGTATATAAAATTGCAGCTTGTACCTCCTCTTCTATAGTGACTTGTTTACTATCTATATTACTTCTTATAGTTGGTTTAGATTTATCTTTTATAAACGTTCTCTCGTATCCAAATGAATTTAAATGTTCTTGCTCGATGATAGTTAATATTATTGTACTTTTATATTGATTACTAAATACAAATATACTAACCCGTTGATTACTAGGAAGATCCTTAATAACAAATATCTTTTTCTCTACATTAGTTGACAACAACTCTCCTAGTATTACCACACCTAATGATTCATCACTACGTGTTGAGTAGTATATTGTTTTTAATGCCTTCGTTATTGTATCGTGATCTAATATTATTTGTCTTCTATTAATCAGCGTTGATATAAAACCTTCTTTTTGAGTAATAAATGCTTTCTGTGCGTATACTTTTTGTATTATAGCACCAAAATCAACCCCTACTATTATAACTTCTTTATTGTATGTAGTTCTGCCTACTAACTGATATGCATAAGCCATATCTTCTATTTGCTTTACTGCATCTACAACAGATATAATACTGTTGCCAACATCTTGCTGCCCCCCCTTAAATTCAACAATTATTTTAACAGCATCTGATATATGATTATCTTTTCCATCTTTACGTAATAAAAAATATAAGTCTAAAAATCCCCTCCCAGCACTTTGCTCAACATAGGTATCTATCCCATACTTATTTTTATAGTTTAATACTAGTGCTCCATAAGTAAACCCATGGTAAGCTACTTCCGACTTTATAAGCACTCCTCCCTTATTATTATTGTATAGTTCTATTAACTTATTAAAAAAACTTTCTACATTATCTTTTATAACATTTTTTGAATTAGCAATTAAATCTAAAACATCATCTAATTTTACCCCTTGTAAAGGTTTAACTTGAACGATATTAACACTTGATCCATAAATTCCTAGAGCATTATTAAATTGTAGATTAATTGTACTAGTCTTAATATTTAAATGTAATGTTTTAGAATCAATATTTGCTAAATTAATAGTATTGGCATCTGCCCCAAAAAATTGATTATTTATTATTTTTAGCTCATTGTCTGCATATTTTACCCTGTTAGGAATAGTATTATTTTCAGTAATAGATATAGATCGTAGTATAACTTTATCTTGCCCATTATCATTAACTTTAAAAGCTAGTTTTATAATTCGAGCTTTACTAAATGAACCAATACTAAAGCAAATATCTCTAATATGCATAGCATCTTTACTATTTTGAATAGTTATACCAGAGCCAAGAAAAAAGTGGGCCCAAAAATCAATTTTTCCAGGAGCTCGTTCATGAGGAGTTCTATCTAGTACTCTTTGAAATTGTATTTTAAACTTATCAATATTGTATAGAAAATTATATGCTATCTCATTCTTCATTTGTTATTGTCCAATTTTGAGAGAAAAACCCTATTACTTGCAGTGCATTGTTTCAACATAAATTTATATCACTTAATCTATAAAAGATAATACATGATTTAACACTTTAAAAATATATTCTTTTTTTTATTGTGCTATTTTTTGTTATTCTTCATTTATAGTATCAAAATTTAATCTTCTGTAACCACCCCTATCAAACTTGTTGTTAAATTATCATTGTGATTAATAATATTGCTTTCTACCTCTAGCAGCATATTATTTAAATTATTTTCTATATCCCGTAGATTATGGTCCTGTTCTTGAAAAGAGTTATCTAATATGGGAAGAATATCTTTAAACCACCCAGAATTTATAAACTTTTCTTTGAATTGTGTAATTATTTCTATAGATGGCTTAAACCATTTAATAATTTCTATTAATATTTTATTATCATGGTGGTTTTCTTCAAAAAGATAGTCTATATAATCACAAACCATTAATTCACTTTTAAACTTATTGATCTTTATTTGTGATGAATTACAACACCAAGTAGTAAACTCATGAGCTAACTTAAATTTGTCTTTACATAGTAACTCTATGCATACACCTACTGTATTTTTAGCAGGGTGTAATATCCATTCTTTAAATTGCTTTATTTCTTCTTCATTAGTAAAACACCAATGAGTAAACTCCTCTAATGATTGTAATTGGTTATCTTTGATGACTAAATTTATTACTAATTCTACTATTTCAAAATTGTCATGATACTGATAAAAGTGCTGTTTAAATTGATCAATTTGTTGTTGACTATTGGCAAAACTCCAATTTAAAATCTGTTCTAACAATTGATATTTACCTTCCTCGATTAACTTACAAATTATTTCTCTGAAATACAATTTAGGAATTCCTAATTTAAAATTATTTATTATGTTTTGACTATCTGGAACACACCATTTAAAATAATGTTCTAGTGCTACAAAATCTGCTTTATTATTTGTAACAATACTTTCTAGTGCATTTTTACAAATTTTACTATATACTAAACCTTGCTTAAATTCCCTTATTGCATCAGCAGATTTGAAAGCCCATTCCAAGAACTGAACTACTTTGCTCCATTCATTATTTTGTATAAAATGTACAGCTATATCATGTCCTTTTAATTTAACAAACTTCTGCTTAAATGTATTGATATCTTCCTCAGACACAAGAGCACTACTGATGAACATCTCTAGTACCTCTAATTGCTCACTTATAACAAGCTGGTGACATTTATTATTAATACTATGAAATGAAAATATCATGCTCTTTTTTTGTATATTATTAATATCTGGCAACATCAACTTAATCAAATCTATATTTCTTGTATGCAGTAACCTAAAGAATATATTGATGCCACAAGAACCATCTTGAAATTCAAACACAAATTCTTTTAAATGTTTAGGAGCAAATTGCCACAATTCCTTACAGAGCATTTTATACTGATTATATTTTTCAATATCTTCATAATGTTGTTCCATACGATACAATACAATATTTTCTAATACACTAAGATAATCTAATTCAGAAATTGAATTCCATATATGATGTATTGTAGGTAAAAAATAATCTTTCCATAACCAATCATCTAAAAGAGATAATAATATATCACGAGAACCAGTCTTAAATACTTCTTGTTGTTGTTCTTCATTCATTTGTGATAGAAAAAAACATTTAAGATCAGTATTACTTATATTTTGTAATGCTGTTATTATGTTTCGTGACTTTTCATCATCACTGAATTTATACCATATGTATTTTATGACTACTTGGTTTTTGTACAATAATTTATTATAACCATAAAGACCTACTAATACTTGAAATAAATACTCATTTACACTGCTATGAACACCAGCTTCTTGTTTTAATTTTGCATCTAGTATTGCAAGGTATTGTGCTATCTCATCAACACTACTATAATTACCGCGATATTTTATATTATAGGTATCAATTGATTTTTTAATTTCTTCTTTTAATTCTACAAAATTTTTTATTATGTAATTAATCCAAAAATATGACATCGGTTGCATTGTGATAGACCCTAAATGTAAGGTTGGCAGGACTTGTGGAACAATAATTTTTATTTTATCTTCAAGACAATAATTACAAGCAAGATTATATTTATAATTATTTGATAATTCTTTCTTAAGAAATAAAATTCTAGCTGTTTCCTGATAATCTATTATTCCTCTTGATGACCAAACCAAGCTACCTATGTAATTTACTGCTATGTGATGCATAGCTTGATACTGATCATTACAAAAGATACTTCTATCTTGGTATTCCATCCAATCAAATATTTCCTGCCCTATAGGATTTACAACATCTGATAAAATTTTCCTTATAGACTTGAACCTAGATAATTCTAATATCCTATCGAAGATTTTACTTTTAACTTCTTGACATAATTTATTCATATCTTCAGAGTAGGTATATCTTTGAGATACATGAGATAATTTTATTATTTCATTCTGAATATCTGCTTGACTCCATAATGTAATAATTATTTTAACAGCTGACATATGTTTAAGAGATGGCATTAAGCAATATCTTATTACATTCTCTTGCAAAGATTCTTCTACATTAACCTTTTGTATTTTAGAAGAATTACTTCCACCTATTTCATTGTCAGCTAATTGTCTTTTCATTTTACTACCCTCGTGATTCTTTTATATTTTACCACGACTTTGTATAAGAAAATCACCGCATAAGTTGTGGCATTAAAGTATTTTAGAATTTTACTACAAAAATATTACTATACTGAATATAGATTATGATAGATTATTTTGTTTTGTCGATGATTTTTGTAAAGGATTTTAGCAATGGTATAAAAAATCTCTAATTACTGCTGGTATGAACAAGCGAAACAGAAAATGTAAATTGAATTTACCTGTAATGACAATATTAATATCTGTTCATTGATCAGGTATATCATGCTTTAAATATTTTTATCTTAAACTTATTAGAAATCATAGGCACTTGTTCAACTACTCAGTACACTAAAAAATAGATCTATTAAAATATCCTCTATCCTTAGATTTTATGCAACAAGAAAACTATAAACAGCTTCATACCACATTGATTTAGCAACTGAAAATATAGTTCTTTAATCTCTTTAAGTGACGAGTAGTGTTATAAAAAGTACCTAATTTGGAGTAATAATGAAATTTGACCAGGTCAAGGAGTTATAGAGCGAAAAATGCCATTGGTGCACAAGAGTAAAAAGCGAAATTCTCAAAGATGGTGAATATCTTGAGGTAAGCTAATAGCCTTAAGAAATCAACCACTTTCATCTTAGAGACGAAAGTTGAGTTATAGCTAAAAGTTGCATATCTGAAGTGATTGAGATTTAATCTGACATTTAAAAAATAAACAAGTATAAAATGAAGTATAAACAGATTTAACAATACCTAAAGTTGTTAAAAAGTTGGAAGAACATTTCTTAAATGTAATCTTCAATTATAAAATCCTACAGAATAGCACTAAACAAAATGCAATGTATTATGTAATTATATAATTAATAAGCTATCAACAAACCTTAAGGTGTAGCGTTTACAATTATTCTGTGTTAAATATGTTATAGTTAGTTAAAGAGCCATAACCAGAACATTAATGGTATAGTGGAAAACATCCCGTATAATAGTAGTTTTGGAGCTGTTGATAACATTGATGGCATATATTATTTATGATACATATTCGCGTTTGATCAACAATAATTTGCAAACTATTGTTCCTAACTATTTTATCCACTCTTAATAAGGAAGTATCTCCATATTATAACAATCTAAGACATAGGATATCCATAAAACCTAAAATGATGAACAACTATCAGATTAAAACTGTTCTGATCAAAATAAATACCAAAAAGCACCAAAGAGAAAAACTAAGTAATAAAGAAGAAAGACTAAACGTAAAAAAGCCGCAAAAACTAAGTGATTCAGATAATGGATATACAGATATACTGTATTCTTCTTTAATTGATGCTGATTATGACTGAATTCAGTCAACTAGGCAAAACCAGAAACAACAATTAAGATCACAATATAAATTTAGATAAAAAGTATCATGTTCCCTCCAGCAAAATATAATATTAACGAGTTTAAAACACGATTTGAGCATATGTTCTCAAATTATAATAATATATAGAAAGTAAGACAAGATCTTTATCCTCTAAAATTAAAGCGTAAACACTATAAATACTAATGCACCTAAAGAACTTATACAAGCATTACATAGAAGAATATATAGAATGAAGTTAGAGCAGACATACATAACACTCCTAGAAAACAAGATAAGGTACATAACAAATGCAAGAATATAATAATGATAGTATAATTAGTTACACGTTCTGGAGAAAAAGTAAGGCTTAAATTTATTGACACTATTATCAAATATATTTTGCAAAGCAAGATATATTAATATAGATTAAGTATGAAAAAAAATTAATGAGTAAAATGCTGAAAAATCAGAATTTAGACATAGAAAGAAAACAAGAGCATATTGAAATTAATCTGACAAAAAACGTTGAATCTACACTTAAAAGTGGCTTTGAATCTATTCAATTTATTCACAACGCATTACCGGAAATTAACTATGATAACATAGATACGACTACTACTTTCCTTGGCAAATCTTTACAAGCACCTATTCTAATTTCTAGTATGACCGGAGGAACTGCTAGAGCCAAAGATATTAACTATCGACTTGCAGAAACAGCCCAAAAAGCTGGTATTGCTATGGGTCTTGGCTCTATGAGGGTTCTGTTAACAGCAGTAGATACGATCAAGACATTTGCGGTAAGGCATATCGCTCCTGATATCCCTTTATTAGCCAATATCGGGGCAGTACAGCTTAATTACGGAGTAACACCGAAGGAATGTCAGTATTTAGTTAATGTCACCAAAGCCGATGCCTTAATCCTGCATCTAAACGTATTACAGGAGCTAACTCAACCCGAAGGTAATAGAAATTGGGAAAATCTTTTACCTAAAATAAGAGAAGTTATTAATTACCTCTCTGTCCCTGTAATTGTTAAAGAAGTAGGATACGGTTTATCTCAACAAGTTGCTAAAAACCTTATTGATGTAGGAGTTAAAGTTCTTGACATTGCAGGGAGTGGAGGAACATCCTGGAGCCAAGTTGAGGCTTATCGTACTAAAAATTCATTACAAAACCGCATTGCTAGTAGCTTTATTAACTGGGGAATCCCAACTTGCGATTCTCTCAAGATGGTACGGGAAGTTTCAAAAAATGTTTCAATTATTGCTAGCGGTGGATTAAAATCAGGTATTGATGGTGCAAAAGCAATTCGTATGGGAGCTAATATTTTTGGACTTGCCGGTCAATTATTAAAAGCAGCAGATACTTCGGAGCACTTGGTTTCCGAAGAGATACAATTAATAATTAAACAGCTTAAGATTACCATGTTATGCACTGGATCACGTACTTTAAAAGACCTCACAAAAGCAGAGATCAGATTGTATTAGTTTATTCATGATATATAGGTAATGAACTTTGTGATTTATAGACATAGTTACAATAATAATGTAAGACTAGAAGTGATCTAGTTATAAAAATTCCAGTATTGATTGGACCCCTAAGATTAAATTACGTTTAAATCAGGTTAATTTATATAAGGAGATAGGTAATACAGGGAAAGTTGTGGCTACTATGGTATTTCAAGATTAACTTTACACACACAAATGGTATAAAGGCGTAGATGGATTAAATAATTTAAGTGTCATATTTTTCAGCAATTTTATTTGATATTGATTATACACTACTCCAAGAAAGTAACAAAAGCTTAGTAATTCATAAGCAGTATAAGAATCAAAAACACTGACGATTTTATGTTTTAGCTTAGCTTGTTTGCTAGTATCAATACTACCTTCTATCTTATCTAAGTATCGTCCTTTAAGTTTGTTTACATATGCTAGAGTTAAACTGAAATTTAGCATGATCAATTAGCTGTATTAGCTTCTCGCAGTTCATGAGCAAAAGAGCCGTAGCAAGCAAAACGCAAAGGGTTGTATTGAACCTGTATTACATCTACTTCGATAGCTCGTAAAAGCACTGTAAATTAAAGGATGGCTGGGGCGGGAGGATTCGAACCTCCGGATGACGATACCAAAAACCGTTGCCTTACCACTTGGCGACGCCCCAAAGTAATAATATTAACTAATCTCCCCATGGCTTGACCAAACCGCAGTATGACATGCACTTTGCATAAGACTTTATACCAAAATAGTATAAACGTCAATTACAATAATGATTCTAAAAATAAATTTATTTCATTATTAAGCCAATTCCTCGCCTGCGTAGATAACAAATCATAAATTTTAGCTCTAATTTTATTATAATATTCCTTGATATAGCTTATTTCATCAATATTAAGTAGTTTCACATCAATTAATTTACTAGCATAAGGCACTAAGCTTAAGGTCTCAAATTCAAGCCATCCACTATTTTCTTTTATATACATTAAATTTTCGATTCTAATTCCATATTTTCCAGGAATATAAAAACCTGGTTCATTAGATATAATCATACCTGCTTTAAGTACAGTTTTATTACAAAGAGTTATGCTTTGCGGTCCTTCATGAACACTCAAGAAGCTTCCTACCCCATGCCCTGTACCGTGCGGATAATCTAGCATTTCTTGCCATAAATATTGCCGAGCGAGTATATCAAGATTAGATCCCATAACAATATTTTGCGGGAATTTTACTCTTGCTAAAGCAATATGTCCTTTAAGTACTTGCGTATAACGCTTTTTCTGCTCATCGGTCGGTGTACCTATCACGATCGTTCTAGTTATATCGGTGGTAGCTCCTCTATATTGACCACCGGAATCTATAAGTAATATCCCGTGCTCTATAATTTTTTTAGCAGTTTTTGGATTAGCTCTATAATGAATAATCGCACTATTTTCCTGAAACCCGCAAATAGGGGGAAAACTATCTGAAACATAACCCTCTTGTTTAGCTCGATACTCTGTAAGCTTTAACCCGAGGGTGTATTCTGTTATTGCATCATTCCCGTTTCCCCATATGTTATTACCATGACAGCGGGAATCCATACTGTACTTTTCTGGATCCCCGTTTTCACATGGATAACATTGAGAAAAATCTGCAAAAAATTCACACAAAGCTACTGCATCTTTAATATGAAAATCAATTGCATGCTTAATTTCGATCTCATTTTTACAGGCTTTTGGTATTAGGCATGGATCAGTAATTTTTTGTACTTGTTTATCAGTTATTAAGTCCATTATATAGACAGACGCTATACTAGCATCAATAAAAATATTCTCGCTATCTCTTAAAATATTTTCAAATTCTTTTTCAGGTAAAATCGTTATTTCAGGACGCGCATTAATAATTTCAGTATCAATTCTTGATGGAGCAATAAATAGATATAATTTTGTAGAAGTGAGTATAACTTTAGCAAACATTAAAGGTGTATAAGCAACGTCACTAGCGCGCAAATTTAGTAACCAGCATATAGAAGAGCTATCGAGAATGACCAAAGCTGATACAGTGTCATTCCAACCCTCTTTATTGTCATTCACACAAAAGCAGGAATCCAAAAAAGTTTTACGGCACTGATTTATCTTCTCTAGATGACTAATACCGGCAAATTCAATATCATACAAATCTACCTTAGAATATTGCTCTAGAGGCTGATTATACCAAATCTTATCAACTAAATTACCGTTAATTCTCTGAAAGTTGAACTTTAAATTTGATATAGTAGGATAAGTAAATAATTCAGAATCATAACCTACAACATAATTCAGAAAGCTTGATATAAGCAAATTTTTTAGATCTCGGCTTTCACATATTAACATACGCTCTGCAGGCACACCTTTAAATTCATCTTGTCTGAACCTTTCTAAATTATACTGTATTTTCGTATCTTTATTTAATATAGATATATCTTTTAAATCAAAAATCTTAAAAAGCTCTAAATCAAGTTCTTGGTTCGCTTGCTCTAAATAACGACCGTCCGTAAAAAATAATGCTACATCCTTAAATATAATAACCATACCGTTTGAGCCGGTAAAACCTGTAATATATTCAAGTCTTTTAGCATAATCCGGTACACATACACTCATATATTTATCGTTAGATGGAATTATATAACCGTCTATATTATATTCTGTGAATAAGCTTCTAAGTAGATTAACTCTCTCTTTTATCATATTCTCTATCATAACGCAGCTTGTGACCACGGTATCCATAAAAATAACTTGATGATGGACCATCTCACTTGATGACACCAAGGACTTTGCAATGGACTATTTACTACTTCTATACCACATGTAATATACAGGAATACCAAGTATAGTAAAGGAGCTAGCTATAATTAGAGTTTTAATAGGTGTTGCATAAATAACCCAACTACAAAAAATAATAGATATTATAGCTATAAGTAAATAATAATAAGAAAAATTTTCTTTTGAACTAAGAATTACTTTTAAAAATGCTAAGCTACAAATTAAGTAAACAAATAAAAATGCTATGACCGAAAAATCTATTATTTGTGTTAGCTGCTTGGCAAAATTATCATTTGCTGTAAAGACTAATAACGGCACAATACCAAGGCAGCTTACAATAATTCCGTAAGTTGGGGCATTATTACTGTTTTTCTTAGCAAAAAATTTCGGCAATAATCCATCTTCGGCAAGCCCAAGAGCAATCTGTCCACTAGCTAGCACCCAAGCATTGAGTGTACCTATACATATAATCGAGGCTATAACTGCAATGACGCTTGACCATTTACCACCAAATAATAATGCGGCAGCATCCGCATAAGGAGCTTTAGCACTAATAAGTTCAGCAGCAGGGATTAATCCCATTATACCTATACTATTTATAATATATAACACCGCTACACAGAAAGTGCCAAACATTATGGCTCTTGGAATGGTCTTTGCCGGATCTTTTACCGCCCCTGCCGTAGTAGTTGCGCACTCAACCCCAATAAATCCCCAAAAAGTAAGAAGTGCAACTCTTCCCATTACAGTTGGAATACGTAAATTCTCTACTTCTTTATCTATAACAATATTATCTATATCAAAATGAGATAATGCAGCTAAACCTACTACAAGCAGTGGAACAAATTTTAAGAGAGTTAAATAAAACTCTGCTTTTCCTGCTACTTCAGGACCTTTTAAATTTAAAACCGCAATAGCACTTAATAATATTATCTGTAATATTAAATCCAAAATAACTTGTGATTTAAAAAAAGGTGTCAGGTAACCTATTGCTGAGATAACAACTATACTTGTACTGACAAAGGATATAACCCAGTAAGTCCAACCCGTGAAGAAGGCTATTTTATCCCCGAAACTTTCCTGTACATAAACGTGAGGACCACCCGTTTTAGGAAATTTTGCACATAAGTACGAGAATACAAGCGCTATACTCATAGCACCAAATAGTGACAACACCCAACCATAAATACTATATATACCGAAGGGCGCTAAACTTAACGGCAATATAAAAATGCTAGTACCGATTTGACTTCCGGTCACTAAGGCAAAAACCGCCCAGAAACCTAATTTTTGCGACATATATTTTGTTTTGATTGTTTATATAAATGGTTGTAATATAGCTATACAAACGATTTTATGCAACTTAATTTTAGAAAAAATATATTGACACTTTTGAAATTACGGATGTACTGTAATTGCTAAAGCAATATTAGCTTTTTTGCTACATAATGCCAAAACATTCTACAAGCAGCAGAAGTAGTATCTTCTCTGTTTTCCTTTAATAGATTTATATTAATAGGATGACACAAGGATTTGCTTTTAAATATGCTAATATGTTTTTACTAGTTTTAAACATTTTTCTAATCCTTTATTATTTTCAAATTCTTTCAAATCTTTACTAGCTTAAATAGTAAAAAGACTTTTAAAAGCCACTAAATATTTACTAAAATCTTCTATAAATTTAACTTGTCCTCTAGCAGTATTTTTAATACCGTTATTTAATTGTGTTAAAGCCTTTTTGTTATTAAATATCTAACTTCTTTTTAAAGTATTTAAGATGGTTCTAAAATAATTTGTCCTTTTTACTATTAACAATAACGTAAAAAACTACTTAACCACTTTAGCTAATTACCAAGTGTTATTCTGCCTTTCGTATCTAGTTTTAATATACATTTCTTGTGTCATATAAATTACTTTTTATATCATAACTTATAGAATAATACATAGTGGGTAATGAATCAAGTGGGATTATCACACACTAAAAGATTTGCCACAGCCGCAATTAGCTTTTTCATTGGGATTTGTGAAAGTGAATTGAGATTTGAATTTAGTCTCTACATAGTCCATTTCAGAACCTAAAATATATATTAACGCTTTTGGATCGATTAGTATCCGCACGCCTTTTTCTTCAACTAATTCATCAAATTGATTTTTACTATCTGCATATTCAACGTAATAAACTTGGCCTGCACAACCTCCTGACTTAACCCCTACCCTAATACCAAAAGTAGGCTTGTCTCGTTTTTCTATTAGCAATTTTACTTGCTTTGCAGCAGAATCGGTTAGTGAAATAACATTTTTCATGTTTTAAGAGTCTTTTTTGCTTTCTTTTTTCTGTTTATAATTGGCTATAGCTGCTTTTATTGCATCTTCCGCAAGTAGTGAACAATGTAATTTTACCGGCGGCAGCAATAATTCTTTTGCTATTTCGGTATTTTTAATAGATTCAGCATCATTTATGGATCTGCCTTTAACCAACTCCGTTACTAAAGAACTTGAAGCAATAGCCGAACCGCAACCGAATGTTTTAAATTTAGCATCTATAATAATACCGTTATCGTCAACTTCAATTTGTAACTTCATAACGTCACCACAAGCAGGAGCTCCAACCAGTCCCGTACCGACATTTTTACTATCTTTATTAAGTGACCCAACATTACGAGGATTTTCATAATGATCTATCACTTTTTTGCTATAAGCCATTGTTATTTCTCTAAAATTTAATTTTTAATGTGTTATTCCTAGCTAGAAGCAGGAATAACATCAAGGATTTTAATGAGATGCCCATTTGATCTTCTTTAAATCAACACCCTCTTGCATCATTTCCCAAAGAGGACTTAGTTCTCTTAGTTTATCAATTTTTGAACATATTAAATCTACTGCGTAATCAATTTCCTGCTCGGTAGTAAATCTACCTATGCCAAACCTAATCGAAGTATGAGCAAGATCTTCACTGATTCCCATGGAACGTAAAACATATGATGGTTCAAGTGAGGCAGAAGTACAAGCAGAACCGGAAGAAACGGCTAAATCTTTAATGGCAAGAATAAGTGACTCCCCCTCTACTCCAGCAAAACTTAAATTTAAATTACCTTTATATCTTTGATCTTTATCACCGTTTAAATAAACTGCTGAAATTCTTTGTTTTATATTGTTTAAAAATCTGTCAAATAAGTAATTTACATGCTTAGTATCTTTGCTCATCTCATTATACGCTATTTCAGCAGCTATGCCAAGCCCTACTATTAAAGGAGTCGGAAGCGTACCTGAACGCATACCACGTTCTTGACCACCACCGTTTATGAGCGGCGTAACACGTATACGCGGCTTTTTCCTTACATATAATGCACCTACTCCTTTTGGACCATAAATTTTATGTCCTGAGATACTGGCAAGGTCAATATTAAACTCGTTAACATCAATTGGAATTTTACCAAAACCCTGAGCAATATCAGAATGCAAGAAAACACCTCTTTCACGACACATTTTCCCGATTTCTTTCAAAGGCTGGATCACGCCTATTTCATTATGAACCGCCATAACTGAGACTAACATAGTTCGATCGGTAATAGATGCTTTCAATATTTCTAAATCGATTATTCCATTTTGGTTAATCGGTAAATATGTGATTTTTATACCTTCTTGCTCTAAATGCCTACAAGAGTCAAGCAAACATTTATGTTCACTGACTACGGTAATAATATGATTCTTTTTATTGCTGTAAAATTTTGCTATTCCCTTTATTGCAAGGTTATTAGACTCGGTTGCACCGGAGGTAAAAATAATTTCTTTAGCATCTGCTCCTATTAACTTCGCTACTCTACTTCTTGCCTCTTCAACGGCGTTTGCTGCATCCCAACCAAAAGAATGGCTGCGTGAATGCGGATTACCGAATTTAGTAGTGAAATACGGCAACATTGCTTCCATGACCCTTGGATCTAGCGGCGTTGTTGCTTGATAATCCATATATATCGGCAAAATGAGGTTGTGTAATTGTGTGTTCATATAGTTAATTCTCTTACAACTGTATCATACCGTGGCTCGGCCACGGTATCCAGTCTTTTGTAATTTTTTTTTGAACCCTGTAGTCAGCCATGGGGTAACATTTAATGTTACTATTACAGGCAATGATATCGTCAGTCATATATCTCTTCAAAAGCTTTTATAAAAGCTTCTATATCCTCAATTGTATTGTTATGGCTTAAAGATACCCTAATCGAAGACTTTGCCTCTTCGTCCTCTATACCCATATTGGTTAATACGTGCGATTTAGATATTTTTCCTGATGAACAAGCAGAGCCAGAACTTACACAAATATTACGTAAATCAAAACCTATCAATTTTACCTGTGCATCCGTACCAAGCACAGTAAACAAGCTAGTATTAGGTAATCTTGAAACATTTTCACTAATAATATTTACGTTTGGATATTCTTTTAGCTTTTTCTCCAAGGCACATTTTAAGCTTTTGATTTTTATATATTTTTCTGAGATATCTTTTGTTATTAATTCAGTAGCTAGACCAAGCCCTGCAATGGCTAAAACATTTTCTGTACCTGATCTTAACCCTTTTTCTTGTCCTCCCCCTATAATCATTGGAGTAACTTGAAAGTCAGAGTTAGAAATTAAAGTAGAACTACCATGCCCTGCTCCTATTTTATGCCCTGAAATTGTAGCAAAATCTAACCCTAACTCTTTAATATTTATAGGTATTTTTCCTAATGATTGGATTAAATCGCTATGAAATTTTGCCTCATATTTTTTAGTTATTTTACTTATCTCAGCTATATCTTGTATAACTCCGCTTTCATTATTAGCCATCATTATGGAAACTAGTTTTTTCGCAGTACTACTTTGCGATAATAATTCTTCTAGATGTTTTAAATCAACTAAACCTTGATTATCAACTTTTATAATTTTAATATTTGGAGCATGTTTTATATGGTTATAGATCGATAAATGTTCAATAGCTGAAATAAAAATATCACCATCATAAAAATTTTTCATTATTAAATTATTACTTTCAGTGCCTGATGATGTAAAAGTAATATCATATTCTCTAGATGATAACTTTATACCAAGAGCCGTTGCTATTTGCGAGCGCGCTATTTCTATTATATTCTTAGCAAATCTACCTGAGCTATGTGCTGATGAAGGGTTAAGCTCCATGTCCATTAAACTTATCATGAATTCCTTAACTCTAAGGTCAATAACAGTAGTAGCATTATGATCTAAATATATCATATATTTAAATTTAAGATATCTTTAATGGATATATTTTCAAAATAATCTCTAATATGCTTTTCCCAAAACCTTTCCATAATTTATGTGAATTACATTTTATTTTATCAGGTACGCAAGTGTTCACTGATTTCTTATAGCATGTAGTCATTATAAAATTTTCATTAACAGCGTCCATAATATCGGAAATTTTTATTTCTTCTAGGTTACGTATAAAATATAGCCCCTTCAATCCTTCTCTAATCACCTTGACTAAATCAGCTTTTTTAAGTTTAGAAAAAATTTGCTCTAAATAGTTAAGCGATATATTTTGTTTTTCGGAAATTTCATTTAAAGTGACCAACTCAGCACTTGATTTTGAAGCCATTTCAAGTATTGCCATTACAACATATCTTCCCTTCATCATCAGCATCATACGACCCACCTATAAATTGTAGAAATCAGGGTTTGAAATAGTTCTTCACCACAACCTTAAAATTATATTTTATCTTAAAAACTGTTAAGTTTTTTAATAAACAAAGATATAATTAATTTATATAAAAGGCGAAGATACCATTTACCTTTATTCAACATTGCTAAACGAATAGCGGATTAATAATTCGCTATTCGTGTTATTAAATCTAAATTTTTTAAGTCTACAATACTCAACTAATTTAGTCAATTATATAATTATATTATTTAAATTAGCTTGTTAATATTAAATAAAAAACCTAGTAGAAATGGAACAACATTATAAATAATTCTAGCATTGCTGAAGAAGAATTACTTGTATAACATAGTTTAACGCTTCGATGCTATTCCGGCTAAAAGCTAAAAAATTCATAAAAGCACTTATGAAATAAAATAAGCTATTTTATTATACATGACCTTGATGCTTTAATTACCAACTGATACTGTCAATATCCGCAATTTGAAGAGCTCTATTTTTATCAACAAATTTTCTCATTTCTTTAGGATTATTAAAAATTGACTGTTATCCTTTAATATTCCTTGTATATAGCCGGCAGTAAGTAAATTTTTCTTTAATTATTTTGTATCTTTTATAAGACCTATTGCAGCAAAATTTGTTAAAAGAAATTTATATTTTGCTTTACTTCAACCTTTTTTACTCCAGTAGCTTGTCTTTCATGAATTACTAATTGATTCAGATCTAAGTAATCGCCTTTATCATAAATATTAATTACTCTTCCTTTTATAAGGTTTACTTCTGTTGCGTCTTAATTTTGCAAAAATTCTTTAACTTGAAACCACCCTGCAAACCTGATTTTCTTCTTGTTCTTTACCCATTTGAATTCACGAAATTTATATACTAATAATTTTTAGGTCTAATTTTTACAATAAACACTTTTACTGTTTTAGTAATTTGTTAATAACAGGCTGTCTTCAGTAAATTGAGGATTTAAAATCATAATAATACGTACTGATTTTGCTTTTATATATAACTTGATAAATTCTTGTCAATTTGCCAAATAGCAATAAATACTAAACAAGTTGTAAACATTTGTAGTAACTGTAATAATATACTTAATTCCGGTATTAATATAATAATCGGTTGTAATATTATCGGAACCCCGCTGGAAAACATCACTAACCTTATAGAAGTTTGTATTGAGGTTTTATGAGTAAGTAAATTAGCTAAGCTATACACTAACAAAACTATAATACTTCTATCTAATAAGAATGTTACAAACCAAAATAATATAATAACCGGCATACCAAAATAAATAAATAAACTTGGTACATATAATAAATTATCAGCAAAATATTTTTTTATTATTTCAGGAGTTAAAATTACTTCATTTTGTTTGAATATCTCAGAATAGTTAACAGTACTTGGAAAATTTTTCTTAGTATTGGCCACAATTAAATTTATCCTAAGCTTATTCTCTTCAAGTACAAACGGTATCTTGCTTTTTTCTTTGTTAGAAACTTGATTTTTTGTATCAATGACGACTATTTTATTGTTATTTTTACTAAATAAATATATAGGCTCTACTTCTTCAACTGAAATTTTTGAATTATTATATTTAATTACTGGTAATTGATTGATAATATATTCAATATTATCTGTAACTTTTGAGGATTGTATTCCGTTAAAATAATCTTTTAAAGTTATTATGTAATTTAATATAAAAATACAATAAATTATTGACGGAATAAAAGATATGGTCAATAAATATCTTATTCCGTATCCTTGATAGTTTTTATATACATTTTTATAAAACTCTATAGAGCTAACGGATAGCCATAATTGACGGAATAATGTAGTTACGCCTTCTAATATAAATGATAATAAATACATGTATAAGTAATTTATTTAAGTTTTTCAACCTCTTCCTTATTTCATCAGATGTGAGGTAACTATTAAGTCAGTTTTTAAACTAGCATTGATTTAAATTTTGCTACAATAATCTTTTTGTCTTTTAATTTCACCTATATGTTGTTCGATACCTTACTGGTCCAAGTAATATGCTTATACTTCACATATCATGTTTCAGTATTTAAATTGTAATTTAAGTATTTAAACTATTTGTATTATATCATTTTGACTAGCTGTGGTCAAAGTGTAGAATAAAATATAACGCTATATAATTAATCCCTATATTAATTTCAGCAAATACAGGAAAAAGATCGGCTATTTCTTATTATTTTTTATCAATTCTCGTTTTATGAATATGCTTCATAAAAAATTGTAAAATTCTGAATTATGCACTTTCTTTTAATTTATCATCAAAAATTTCATCAACATTAATCAGCTGATAATCACTAATCCAAATAGCTTTTACTAATTCACTATTTTCAAATAATACCAATAAATTTAAAGGAACATTATATTTTTGCCATTATATAAATACTAAAGGATATATGAAAGAACATTTTTTATTACTGTCATCTCATATTCATCAATATTTTAACATATACTTAAGTAAACAAAAAGCCATATACACAATCATGGGTTTACTTTGATATCATAACAATAAAAATAAATAGCCGACTTCACCATCAAATTTAGCAGTAATATATCCAATATAAATTTCTTAAGATTAGGCCCTATAAAACTATCCTTTTCCATTTTAAGAATTTCTATAGAAAATAAAGCTTTTATATGCGGCGGTAAATACATTTCAAAAAACTCTTTAGCAACTATAGAGTTTTTCAAATGCACTACGTACTATCTCATCATTTTACGTTTTTAAACTATTAGTATATATATAAAGAGGTAATTTTAATTAGAGGGAGTTTTGAAGTTCAATATTATATATAAGTTTGTTGATAAAAAATGATTTATTTACTAATATCTATATTTCCATAAATAATATTAGTTTCATATGCTACTGCTACTTCCCGAAATAACTTTAATTATAATAGCACTTTTAGGACAGTTTTTTGCCATAATAATACCAAATAAACATAGAATTATTTCTAATATCATTATTTTCTTATGCATATTATCACTTTTTCTTACCTTTCAGTATTCAAGCTATGAAGGAGTATGGCACTCATTTGCTACTGGAATAAACATCGGTATTAGTCAAAGCATAGTATTACTATTCACTATTGTATCCATAATTATATACCGTGATTACTCTGTGCTTGCCGGCGAAAAATTAAAGTGTGAATTTATTACTTTGATATTATTATCAGCTATAGGTATTTTTGTTGCAATTTCATCACAGAACTTTCTATTATTATTCTGCGGTATGGAGCTTACTGCTTTAACTTCATATACACTTGCAGGATTCAAATTAAATGATATTAAATCATCGGAAGGTGCTTTAAAATATTTTATCTTGGGTAGTTTAGTGAGCTGTTTATCATTATTTGGGATTTCATTTATATATGGCTTTGGTGGAAGCTTACAATTTGAAGACATTTTATATAAGCTAAATAATTCTTCTTCAACAAACCTTGGTTTAATAATTGGTATTGTATTATTTTTAAGCAGCATTTTCTTTAAACTCTCAAGCGTTCCACTTCATTTTTGGGCACCTGACGTATATGAAGGATCCCCAATAGCGTCAGTTACTTATTTTACTGCTGCTTCTAAAATCGGTATGGTTACCGTTTTATTAAATATTAGCAAGTTCATTATAGGTGATTATCATCCTATTAATTATAACTTAATAAAGATCATTGCTATATTATCTATGCTGTTTGGATCTTTTGGGGGTATTCGCCAAACTTCTTTAAAAAGATTAATGGCCTATAGCACTATTCTAAATATCGGTTATATACTAATTGGCGTTCTTCTGCATAATCAAGCAGGATATAAAGCAGCTCTACTATATATTCTAATATATGCGGTAGGAAGTATAGGATTTTTTACTTGCTTAATTATGTTACTTGGTAAAGATGCAGATAAAGCTAGTTTTAAAACCATACGAGGAATTGCAAAGAACCATAAAGCTATAGCTGCCGTAATTAGCATAGTTATGTTTTCAATGATTGGAATCCCTCCTCTGACAGGATTTTTTGGTAAGTATTACCTTTTTTACCAAGCAATTAATCAAGAAGAATTTGCATTAGCTTATTGTGGTATTTTTACCAGTGTAGTTGCTGCTTTGTATTATCTTAAAGTAGTAAAAGCCATGTATTTTTCTAAAAAGATTGAACTACTTAAGCTACCAACACAATATGGACTTTTACTGATTAATTACTTAGTTGTAGGATTCTTGTTGCTTGGTTCGTTTATTATCTCACTTTAGCTTTGCTTTCTTTAGATTTAAGAGGTTTGGTGTTAACATTAATCAAAGTAGTTTTTGTCGGGTTCATAACCTTTTCTTTTAGATTATTTATATGTTTTAGATCTTCTTCATCTAATTTTAATAAATCTTGATCCTTCTTTTTCACTTTTTTAGCTAGACCTAATTGACTTGGATTAACACTAACAATATAATCTGCTCCAACTTCTTGCCTGAATTTTGCTAGAACATCTACATATTCTCTGTTTGCATCTACATTTATCCTTACTGATTTTTGTTCTGGTTCTTTTTTTATTTTTACTGTATCAGAAAAATCAGTTAATTTTCTTTCATATTTAATATCTTCATTTAAACTTTTTATTGTCTTTATTAAATGTTTTTTTGCACTATCCCTAACACCGAGTATTTCTAAAATTCTTGCAAAATCAGTAGTAACTTTATTTCTTAATTTAATTTTTTCTTTTTTTCTTGTTTCATAATTAAGAATTTTCTTAAAATAATCAGGATATTCTTTCATTAATGCTTTTAATGCTTGCTCTTTCACTTCGTAATAAGGAAAACTATATTTTTTAGAGATTAAACTATTTATTTTAATTTCTAAGCCGTATTCCTTTAAGGACTCTTGCCTTTTTTTCATTATATCTATTAAACTAGCCTTAATTTCTTCAGGCGTTATTTCTTGAGATCTTTTATTATTAAATTTCTTTGGCATCGCTTGTTTTGCAAATTCTGCAATTGCTTCATTACTATAATATTTAGTTAATTCATCAAAACTTTTATTAATAGTTTTGCTTAAATCAATTTTAGAGACTGCAAGTAAGCTATCAGCAAATTGAGTATTTTTGTTTCTTAAACTAGAGGGAAATTCTCTAAAATGGTTAGTAGGACCAAATCCCGGCAAATGTCTAGCTCTTGAATTCGGGTAGATATTATTTGTTAAATTATCAAAACTACCAGCAAAATCAATTCTTACTAATTTAGGTAAAGTATTTGGATTTTCTTGGTCTCTGATCACTCCTATATTTCCAACATGTACATCAAAATCACCGATCAATAAACTTGCCGACATAATTTTTTCAAAGTTCTGATACTTAATTTCCTTAAAAGCATTTTCGAAGGTTCTAAATAATTTATTTCGAGTCCCCATAAAAAGTGGTCTACCACTGTCTTTTCTAAACCAAGCACTTGGCTTAGTTTTAGCAGACATATGTTTATCCATGTCCACATACATATCGCTAATATAGTTCTCAATAAACTCAGATTTGACATATATTTGCGAATCAATAGCTTTAGATTTATTTAAATTATCAGGACTAATTAAATTAACCTTTGCTCCATTTCCAGGAGTTATAACTTTAAAAATTTGGGACCCTAAAAACTCGGCTATATTTTTTGAGATTGAATCCTCTTTTTTTATCATCGCCGTAATTTTACCATCCGAGCTTTGATATACGCCACCATACTCTCCTGCCTCATTAGCTCCACCTCCTTTAGGCCTTAACAAATTCCAACCTTTAAATACTGATTTCGTATTTTGCCTCATCATGGACTCTTTAATGATTTAAATAAAATTGATAATTTTGATATAATTTAAAATATATAATTCATTTTATATCAAGGGCAGATGCCGTTTTTCTAATTAATTTTACTGTTCTTTAATATTTCAGCTACTTCAAGAGCTGCGTAGGTAAATATAGCAATTGCTCCTGCTCGTTTAAAACTAGTTAATGATTCAATTATGGCTCTCTCCCAGTCAATCGCCCCTGCTTCAGCTGCAAATTTTAACATTGCATATTCTCCGCTAACCTGATATGCTAAAATCCTAGCGTTAAAATTATTTGCTGCTTCATGAATAACATCTAAAAACGGCATACCTGGTTTAACCATTACCATGTCAGCTCCTTCAGCTATATCGTGTTCAATTTCAAGCATTGCTTCCTTAATATTACGCACATCCATTTGATAGCTTGATTTATCTAAATAACGCTTTTTGTTACTCCTAACTGCATCGCGAAACGGACCATAAAAGCTTGAAGCATATTTAGCAGCATAAGCAAGAATTCCAACATTTATAAAACCCTCTTTGTCAAGATATTCCCTTATAGCTCCAATTCTTCCATCCATCATATCGGAAGGTGCAACAATATCTGCCCCTGCTTTTGCAAGCACTAGTGCTTGATTACACAATGCCTTTACTGATTTCTCATTATCAACTTCCCCATTATGCACAATACCGTCATGACAATGTGTGGTATAAGGATCAAGTGCTACATCGCATATTATACCAATATCAATATTGGCGTTTTTGATGCTTCTAATAGTTCTACATATTAAATTATCTAAATTATAAGCCTCATCGGCATTTTCACTTTTTAGACTTTGATCAATACTAGAAAATAATGCAATAGCATTAATACCAATCTCTGCTGCTCTTTTAGTCGTCTCTACTATTTGATCAATCGATAAACGATATATACCAGGCATAGTCTTAATTTCTTGTTTTGCATTATGCCCATCAATGACAAATAAAGGTAGTACTAAATCATTGATTGATAAATTACTTTCAGCTATTAACTCCCTAAGCCAAAATGCTTTTCTATTTCTTCTAAGTCTAACAAGAGGGTACATAAAATCCATATCTCATTTTAATTAATAGCTCTATATCTTATAGTAAAAATGTTGCAATACAAAAAGAAATTTTGCTTATAAGCTATAAAATAGAAGCAAAATAATGAAAATAAAAACATGGGTTAAATTATATAAATAAATATATGAGTTTAACATGGCACAAGATAATATTCTAAAATCAGTAACATATTAAAGAGTGGAAAAAATAACTATGTCAAGTAATCCACTAGAAAATAAAAACCAGCTGTTCCTACAAAACCTACTTCTGAACAAATAAAAGCATGGGATAAAGCACATAAAAAATAGACTGATTTAACTGCACATTCCAAAGCACCTACACTTAAATATAGTTTGTCGATATCCTATCATAAGCAAGTTGAAAACCAAAAGCTATAAAGGCTATTACTCTTTCAAAACCGTTTCCAGAAGAAACTCATAAAAAACAATCTAATTTAACCGTACAAGAAAAAATAGAGAAATTTTTAAAGATCATCATACTGATACCAAAGATGGTTTTATTCTGGAATTTAGCCGATAAGGATTAAGCAGTTTTAGGCAGGAAAACGTCTTAACGTTACTGTTAAAGCTTATTAACAACCATTAGGATGACTAATAAAACCAATTAGGAGTACCTAAAAAAGAGGTTATTTCTTTTATAGAAGTGATATAATAAAAAAATCACCCACATAAAGATTTAACCAATCCACATTATAAAGCACCTACAGCACATAAATTATCTGATATAATTGATAACCTTAGAGAATTAATAATGATTATATAATCGCTAATTTAAAACAAAGTAGAAAATACATTGAATTTAAAGAAAAAATAAATAAGATTTAATAATAAATACAATTCAGCTACTATAGCTAAAGTTAAAATAGAATTGAAAGAAGTATGTAAATGGTGTAAAGAAACTACAAAAATGAGTAATACTATTATTTGACCAAATATTGGTAATTTTATACAAAATTCTTTTACGTGAGATATAAGCTAAAACTGCTTTTTATAAAAATTCTACTCAAAAATCTCTTACCTAATACTGCTTATGATGCATCTCATGTGCCACCATCGAATAATAATAAAGGAGCAAAATATAGAAGCTAGGTTCGTGAACACAATTTAATAAAAGTTCTTAGGATCAATATCTATTTTGATCTGACAAAAAGATGGAATCTTTATAAGACTTAGCCAAAATTTTAAATATTTCTGCAAATTAAATTTCTTATCTACTATAATAAGTATTCGGTAGCGATATTTACCGGCAAGCTTTGACATTAATGAGCTTGCCGGTCCTAAAATTTTCACGTTTGCTTTTGGTGCAATTCTGACCATATTCTTAGCAATTTCTAAAATTTTATGTTCACTGGAACCTGATAAAATTACCGATGCCATTTTAGAAAATGGCGGCATATCTGCTGATTTTCTTATTTCAAGTTCATTTGCAAAAAAACTATCTTCATAACCAACTTTAACATAACTAAAAATTATATTATCAGGATAATAACTTTGTAAATATACCACACCTTTACTATCACCCCTCCCCGCTCTGCCACCTACTTGATGTAGTAACTGGAAAGTTCGCTCAGATGCTCTAAGATCGGCATTATTACTACCAAGGTCAGCATCTATTACTCCCACTAAAGTAAGATTTGGGAAGTGATAACCTTTCGTTATCATTTGTGTCCCTATTAATATATCAATTTCTAAATTTGCCATTTGATACAAAAGCTGTGCTATTTTTTCAGAATTTTTAGCATGATCTTTACTTACAACGGCAATTTGACTCTCAGGAAAAAGTACTTTTGCTTCCTCTTCGATTCTCTCTATACCAGGACCACAAATAGTTAATGTTTCATCTTCTAGACATTCAGGACAAGAACTAAAAATTTTACTTTGATAACCACAATGGTGACATTCAAGTTTTTTAGTCGCTTTATGTACTACCATCCAGCTAGAACAATATTTGCAGGTAAATCTATAACCACAAACTTTGCAGAGCATTAGTGGAGCATAACCCCTCCTATTAAGGAATAATAATGTTTGCTTTTTATTAGCTAAATTAGCTTTTATAGCTTCTATAAGAACCTTAGATAAATAGGAATTCTTAGGTAGCTTCTCTTTAGTCATGTCGATCATTTCTATAGTCGGTAAATCAGCATTTTTATATCTATTAATTAAAGTAATTAAATGATATTTCCCTAAATCCACATTATACATCGTTTCAATAGACGGCGTTGCCGAACATAAAACAATTTGTGCTTTATCAAATATACCTCTGACGATAGCAGCATCCCTAGCATTATATAATATTCCATCATCTTGTTTATAAGATTCATCATGTTCTTCATCAATTACTATTAGACCCAAATTTTTAAAAGGTAGAAATACACTACTTCTAGCCCCAATTACTACTTTAACTTTATCGCTTAATATGCCCCTTAAAATCATTTTCTTTTGAGCTTTCGTAACGCTAGAATTCCATATTATAGGTTCAAATCCAAAACGCTCTATAAAACGATTAATAATTTGTGTACTAAGTGCAATTTCAGGCAGCATAATAAGCACTTGTTTACCTTTTGCTAAGTAATCTGCTATTAAATGAAAATATATTTCCGTTTTACCAGAGCCAGTAACACCTTTAATAACTACCGGCTTATTACTTTCATTTAAGACTGCTACTGCTTGTTTCTGTTCTACCGATAAATTAGGTAATATAAAATCGTTATTTACTTTTTGTTCTTTAATTTTTATAGGTTTTGCAGCAATATCTATAGGTAATACTAACTTGGCTATACTACCAAGCTCTGACATATAGTATACACTCATCCATTTAATTAATTCTAAAACTGCTGAATTAATATTTAAGTTTAGAGATACTTTCGTATGAATAGTTTTTAATTTTTGTATTTCAGAATCTGATGTAAGCCCCCATACTATACCAGTTAATTCCTTATTTCTAAAAGGCACTATGACAAGATCACCTATATTTAGAGATAAATCTTTAGGAATTAAATAATCTAACGGAAATAATTTTGCTACCGGTAACAATATTTTTGCTATTTGCATATATTAATGTATTGTATAATTTTTTTATTATATACTAAACTTATAAATTATAAAAACTTAGATGAATAAAGAAAAAAAGATCATTATAGCAATTTCTGGAGCCTCAGGAGCAATATACGGTATTCGTTTACTTGAAATACTAAAGTATCAAAATATTGAAACTCATTTAGTTATTTCAGAGGGAGCAGCTCTTACTATAAAAGCTGAAACCACATATTCTATAGAAGTAATAAAAAATTTAGCAAATTATTATTATGATAATCAAGATTTAGGAGCTACTATCTCTAGCGGCTCTTTTAAAACTGCAGGCACTATAATAGCACCCTGTAGTATGAAGACCTTAGCAAGTATTGCTCACTCAATGGAGGATACTTTAATTAGTAGAGTAGCAGGTGTTGTACTTAAAGACAAAAGAAAACTTATTTTAATGACTCGTGAAACTCCACTGCATATAGGACATTTAGAAAATATGCTAAAAGTAGCGAGTTACGGAGGAATTATAGCACCACCCATGCCGGCTTTTTATAATAACCCTACAAGTATAGATGATATAGTAAATCATTCCGTTACTAGAGTTTTAGATTTTTTTGATATTGAAACTAACTTAATTAAACGCTGGGGTAGCATTTAATGCAAATTAGTGAATAAAATAACAATAGTACTAATTAGTATAGTACGTGTAGTATATAGTTATATGTTATTTTATGATTAGGTATATATGATAAAGTGCTAAAATAACTAAAAATGGCAAAATTTCTCTTCCAACAATTATCTTTAAAAAAAGGTGGTAAGGTAATATTTGCTGCTCTCTTGACTCTAATTAAAAATAAAACTGTGAATATAAAATTGGAAAAACTCTTAGGAAATGGTATATATGTCTTCTGTTAATGTATCCGAAATAACAGGAATCTTTCTAAAATCTGAAATGTCACTTCACGCATGTAAAGATAAAGATTCTATAGAACCGTTAATTAATTACGTTATTAACTTCAATCAAGCACAATATGTCTTGCTGCTTATATTAAAAGCAGATCAGCCACTTAGGTTTATCACTTGAAGATCGAGTTTGTGTTAGGTTTGGTTTAACTACAGACTATCCTATATACTATATATACTGCAGATAAAGCTTCTGCTAATGTGCAATAAGATTTTAAAATTATACTTATTCGTTAATTATATAAATCAACCAAAATGGAACATAATAAAATAAACAACGATAAAAATATAGATACTAATGAAGAAACAGATATTCCCATCCCAAGGGTTTTACCTTCAAATATTCAAGCAGAGCAAATGCTACTTGGAGCAATTATAACCAATAATGAATTACTAAATTACGTGTCAGAATTTTTACGTTTAGAGCATTTCTTTGAACCTATTCATCAAAAAATTTATAATGCAATTAACGCAATTACTGAGAAAGGACTGATAGCTACACCTATTACTTTACGTAGTATGTTAACTCAAGATGAACTATTTCAAAAAATAGAAGGATCAGAGTATTTAGCAAAATTGATAACCATGTCAATGATGGTAATAAATCCAATTGATTATGGTAAAATAATATATGATTTAGCAATAAAGCGTAATTTAATAAATATCGGTGAAGAAGTAGTAAATAATGCCTATAATTCTTCATTAGAAGTTGAAGCAAAGGAACAGATTGAACATGCCGAAGCTAAACTTTATGATTTAGCTAGCCAAAGCTTAAACGAAAAGAGTTTTACTAAAATCGGTATTTCTATTTCAGAATCACTAGCTAGCATCAATAGAGCTATGAAAAATAATGATCATGTAATCGGTATATCTACCGGTTTGATTGATCTAGATAATAAATTATTCGGCTTTCATAATTCTGATCTTATAATTCTTGCAGGACGTCCGTCAATGGGTAAAACAGCATTTGCTATAAATCTTGCACTGAATGCATGTAATAATATGCGTCTTAAGAATATTCGCGATAATCAAGAAATTCAGTCGGTAGGTTTTTTCTCGTTAGAAATGTCCTCAGAACAACTAACCATGCGTCTACTTTCAATGTGCACAGAAATTGATTCGACTTCTCTTCGCACAGGAATTCTAAGTGAAGAAAAATATAACCGTCTTCGTAAGGAAGCAAATACTTTATCAGAATTACATTTTTTTATCGATGATACCCCTGCTCTATCTATTTCCGCTATAAGAACAAGAGCTAGAAGAATGAAACGCAAGCATAATCTCGGTATATTATTTATAGATTATTTACAATTAATTAGAGGAGTAAGTAAATCTGAAAACAGAGTTAGCGAAATTGCAGAAATAACCCAAGGTTTAAAAGCAATAGCAAAAGAGTTAAATATTCCAGTTATTGCATTATCTCAACTTTCAAGAGCAGTAGAACTGCGTGAGGACAAAAAACCTATGCTATCCGATCTTCGAGAATCAGGAACTATAGAACAAGATGCAGATATAGTAATGTTTATTTACCGTGAAGAATATTATTTAACTAGAAAAGAACCGGCAGCAGGCGATGCGAAACATGCAGAATGGTTAGATAAGCTCAACAAAGTATATAATATTGCCGATATAATTGTTGCAAAACATCGTAACGGACCAGTGGGAAATGTTTCGCTTTACTATGATAGTCAATATTCTAAATTTAGTAATTTAGAGCAAAGGACTTTTAACGCTGTTTAAATTATTTCATTAAAATTTTTGTGTCTTTTATTTTTTCTACCCATCTTATTGCTTTATCAAGTAGCTTATTATTATTTTTACTATAAATCCACATCGCATTATCAGACACGAATCTGCCGCCAGACTCTATATGTTATAGCAACACCATTTAAGGTTTAAATTTTAATCTGTTTTTATGCATATTTCTTTCCTAGAAATATTGGCTAGTTATTTCCCAATTGTTTAATTGTTTTGTATTATTTGCTACTATCAATAATATTTAATAGAAGTTACTATATTAATAAATTCATAGCCCATTAATAAGTATTCTGACAATTACACATATAATAATTAGAGTTTTTGCAACTTAGAATAATAAAATTTTTTTTATCTTTGCTTTTACAACAGCTCAGCCAGTAATAAAATTGCAATTACATACTGGCCAGATCCTAAAAGGGTAATAAAAGCATTCGGTACTACTACTGCTACAATAATAAGCTGGCAATATTACTAGTAATAATAGAAACGGTCATGTTACGGAATTACCACATTCGGTATCACATTCATAAATATAGTTTTAAGGGAATCGCATAGACCTACCACTACTCCCAAATACTGATGTAGCAATAGCAAGAGTTAAAATTATCTAAACTAATAATTATACGGACTGCCATTTTGCTATATTACTTAATTAATTCTCTGACTTCTACATTACTTGCAATCATTTATTGATAAAATGTTGGATTATTATGATTGATGTAATACAATTATAATTATAATACTACTACAGGAAGTAAGCTTCCAAATAAAATACCTTCTTTAACATTTTTGTTACAATAACTAGTTAAGAGGTATGGAAGATTAATTGAAATCCAAATGCAGTAAAAACTACCCTAAGTTACTACACAACCCACCCATATAGATATTGCTTTTGGTGAGAATAACGGTGAGATAATACCAATTAATCATGGCAACAAGTCCAATAACTAAAATTGCAATTATGATAAGTAATCAGATAAATAGCACAGGATTTATATAATTTACTCACTTTATAGGATGCTAATAATAACTATACCATGCTCCTCTATATTAAGTTATTTGTATTTAAAAGCTAACCACCTCTGTAATATTGAAGGACCTCTGTATAAATACTGCAAGTAAAGCATATGAAAGGAGCTTAAGGCTTACCAAATTGTCCTAAACAATATTTTCCCAGTATTCCAAGTGTTTCATGCCTTTATCAGCTTGAATATTAAACTCTAAATTAATTAAAGAAGTTATTATCAATTTCAATATTATAACTAATACTATAGGCAGTGCTATACAAACCTGATATGAACAGGATTGAACCAATAAGTTTTTACATAATTTAATGAAATTTAGATTAAAGCAAAAAGACTAAATTTCTGCTAAAAAGAAAATCAGAATTTTAAAGAATAAAAAGTTTTTAATCAATAAAATTAACATTTTATATAATTTTGTTAAAAATATGTAATTTATATTAATAATTAAGGTCAAATTATTAATATTGCTTTTTAATAGCATTTTTATATATTTTTATTGAAATTTATCTATATTTAAAAATGCAGAGATTAGCAAAAGTAATTAGTAATTCAGGAGTTTGTTCTAGACGTGATGCTGAAAAGCTGATAGCTGAAGGACAAGTAAAAGTAAACGGCATTACAATTTTAGCACCGGCTACAAATGTTGATATTAGTAATCAAATTGAAGTATCAGGCATATTAATCAATCAATTACAAAAACCACGGCTTTGGATCTATTACAAGCCTGTCGGTTTAATTACTACTCATAAAGACCCTTTATCTCGTAAAACTGTGTTTGAGAACTTAACTGGTTTACCTCGTGTAATTTCAGTAGGTAGATTAGATTTAAATAGTGAAGGTTTGTTATTACTAACTAATAGCGGTGATTTAGCAAGACAGTTTGAATTACCGTCAAATAAGCTAAAGCGAATATATCATGTCAGGGCATACGGACAGCATGATTTTCTACTAAAAAATGATTATAAAAATTTAGAAATTAATGGGATATTTTATAATCCCTATTCAATAAAATTACTTAGGGGAAATAATACTAACTCCTGGTTTGAAATAGTTTTATTTGAAGGCAAAAATCGTGAAATTAGAAGAATATTCGAGTATTTTGGACTAAAAGTTAATAAATTAATTAGGGTTCAATATGGTAATTTTACAATAGGTAATCTAAAACCTGGAGATTATAAAGAAATAACTAAAAAATACTGGAGCAATAATTAGTAATATGTTATATTAATGCATTTTAACTAATCATATAAAAACATATGACAAATTTTAATATATATATATGTGCAGAAAAAGACTTAAATGATTACCTTGAGTATATAAAAGATAATACTAATGTTTCACTAAATGATTTTATCAAAAATACCCATTTCTCTAATGAGAAGGACAAAATTGTTATTGCTAGTTTAGCAGATCAAGAGATCAATGATAGAGATTTAACGAATGCTAATTTGCAAGGTACAATACTAACAGACACCGTATTTAGTAATTGTAATTTAACAAATACCATATTATGTGATTCAGATTTAACAAATGTAAAATTTAATGATTGTAAATTTATCGGTACTGACTTTAGAGGGGCAAATCTTCATTATACAGATTTTAATTATAAAGATTATGATTATAATAACTATAAAATCCCTAACCTAAAAGATAAAATACGAGATATAAAACTATCTTTTTCAGATCTTGCAAGATTAAATAAATACATAGATAAAGATTTAGAAAAAGAACGTATTAAAGAAATAATTATAGACGAAGTTACAAACAAAAAAAAATATATTTTAGCTGGGGAAGATGAAAAAACTTTATTGGAAGTTAAATCAAAAGAGCTAAAAACTACACAAGCAGAGTTAGAAAATTTAAAGAAAAACTTAGATAATCCTGGGATTGTTACCAATCTTTTAAATACTTTGTGGAATAGTGCAGAAACTATTGCTCAAAACCAACAAAATGAACTAGCTAAAATTAATCTATTACAGCAGAAAGTAAATAAATTAGAAACTGAGATACATTCTTTAGATAATCTTAGAATGTTCTGTGGTAAGGGTCTAGATGGTATTTTAGAACAACTAAAAGATGAAAAAATAGAAGTAACACTAGATCCGTCATATATTATAGGTTCGACTGCCAAAGAACGAGATATATCGAAAAAATATATAAAATTAACTTCTCAAGAATTTGATCTATATTTAGCTGAAGCAACAAAACAATCTGATACCAAATTATCGCTTACCGAATTTGTTAGAAAGCAAAAACACCTTTCAGAAGATATACATATAATCCCTGATCTTTCAGAAATTGATTTATCAGATAAAACTCTCACTAATCTTAACCTGAAGAATACATTATTTGCTTCAGCTAACTTAGAGAATATTAAAATCTTAAATTGTAACCTAGATTTTACTAATTTTGAAGGAGCTAATTTACAAAATGCTGTTTTTCAAAATGTTACAGCTCGTAACGCAGGATTTCTTTTTGCTAATCTTAAAAAGAGCAAAATTGAAAATAGTGATATGTCGAGAAGCTATATGCCTAAAATAGATTTATCTGAAGCAGAGGTAACAAATAGCAAATTTAATGCGGTTATGATGGTTAATGCCGATGCTGAAAAGTTTGTTATTACAGATTCAGAATGGAACAATTCTAATCTTACCGGTATATCGCTTGCTTATGCAGATATGCAAAGAGTTCAAATGCAGGGAGTAGTTTTAAATAATGCACTTCTAGATCAAGCAAATATCGTTTCTACTAATCTTGAAAATGCTTTTATGAATAACGCACATGTGTTAGCAGCAAAATTCAAAGAGGAATGTAAAATGAAAAGCATCACTGCAAGAAATACCTATTTTAGTGATACTGAATTTGAAAATATATTATCTTTAGAAGAAGCAGATTTAAGAAATGCTATTATGGAAAGAGTTAATCTTGTTAATGCTAATATGAGCAGGGCCTTACTTGATAAAGCAAATCTTGAATATGCTAACCTTACCAACGCTATACTTACTGATGCAAGTGCACAATTTGCTAAGTTAAGTAATGCTACTTTAGAAAAAGCTGAAGCTGAAGGATTAAATATGTCGGATGCTATTGCTAAAAATATTAATGCTAAGGAAGCTAATTTTAAAAATGCAATAATGAAGCGAGCTGACCTTACAAAAGCTAATTTAGAAAAAGCGACACTTGAAAATGCTGATATGCAAGCAGCAGCAGCACTTGATGCTATATTTAAAGAAGCCACTTTAAAACAAGCAAATCTAAAAGCAGCAAATCTAGCTAGAATAAATAAAGAAGGTGCAGATTTTGATCAAGCAAAGAGTGACAATGCTACAAAGATGCATGATACTAAAGGTAAAGCTAAAGGGAATTTAGAGCATTATGATAAAGACGATAAAAGAACATCTGTAAATGTTAACAAACATGCTAAATTACAAGATAAAATTCATGCAAGAGAAAAAAGCAGTTGGTTCCTGAAAACAAAAATGGGACAGCTTTGTGCAAAAATTGCAAGAAGTACTATATCAGGAATCAGCAGCATAACAAATTTTTTAGCAAGTAAAAATTTTTTAGTAGGGGTGGCAATAGTAGTGGGAATTGCATTAGCAGCCGCACCTTTCATAACAATGCCTGGGTTATTAGTCACTGGCACGACACTAACTACTAAAGCTGTCATTCTAGGAGCCAGTATTTTGGCCAGTGGAGCAATTGCTACTGGAATATATAAATTGACCCAAAAACCTTTACGCAATATTCACAAATCATGTGAAAATTTGACTAGCAGTATAGATAAATATATCCCACAGCATTATGAAAATATTGATAAGTTAGTAACAGAAAAGCAACAATCTAGACAAAAAGCCGAAACAGAAAAAGTTAAAGCGAGAGAAAAAAATTTAAATAATGTAAATAATAATATTGATAAAGCTAAAGAACAAGATGTTTTAAAACAGATACAAAATAACTTAAACCAAGTAATACCAAAAGTAGAAATAGCAAAGCAAGATAACACGGTAGAAAGACAACAAATAAAATCTAGTACATTCGCAGCAAAATTTAAGCCTAACAATAAGCACAAAGGATTCGCTGCAACAATAAAAGATGAACAAAAAAATCAAGATCAAAAAAGGAACATATTAATAACTCAATAAGTGTTAAAAATAATATCTGGTAAATATAGAAACAAAATTATACCTACCGCTAAAAATATCAAATATCGACCTTCCACCGGTAAGCTCAAAGAGGCAATGTTTAGTATATTAACCTCCGGCGAGTTTACCGATAATAAATTATTTAATGCAAATACTCACATACTTGATTTATTTGCTGGTAGCGGAAACCTTGCTTTTGAGAGTCTATCAAGAGGGGCCGGTCTTGCCACATTAATTGACATTGATCCGTATTCATTAAAAATAGCAGAAGACTTTGCTAAATCTCTAAATATTGAAAATGAAATTCATTTTGTTCATCTTAATGCCTTAAATCTACCGAAAGCAAATAAAGCTTTTGATCTTGTATTTATCGATCCTCCTTATCATAAGGATATAGTACCTAAAGTAATGAAGTTATTGATAAAAAATAACTGGCTTAAAGACGGTACTATCATAGTTATTGAGATGGCTAAACTAGATGAATATGTTTTAAATGAAAATATTGAAATTATACGTAAAAAACTATATGGTAAGAGTAAATTATTGATTTTAAGATATACAAAATGAAAGGTTGGTAGACAAAAATCAACTGGGGTAAGAGGGCAAGGAGTTCACAGATAACGAGCAGAGCTTATACTTCTTAAATAAGTAAGCACCATAGCACGACGTAGCCAGTTTTGAAGTTCTATTCTGAGTACACAATGACCAAAGACAAAAAGCATTATATATGTTCTAATTGTGGAAACATTAATCCTAAATGGTCAGGGCAATGCTTTGATTGCGGTGTATGGGGCAGTATTGTTGAAGAGCTAGTCAGTTCAAATAAAACAATTGTTAAAATAGGTAGCAAACAAGATTTCGATAAGCTGTCCGGTAATGTAGCCAAGCAGTTACACATCCCTACCCCTATAGGCGAATTAAATAGTGTACTTGGTGGAGGTTTAGTGCTGGGCTCTGCTATATTAATAGGAGGTGACCCTGGTATAGGTAAATCTACTTTATTACTGCAGTTAGTAGCAAGTAACTTTGCATCAAAGATGAATTGCTTATATATCACGGGTGAAGAATCATTAGATCAAATAAAATTAAGAGCTATAAGACTCAATCTAACCAATTATAACACAAATATTTTAGCAGATACTAATTTGGAAGATATTATTACAAGTATAGAAGCTAATAAAAATAATATTGATTTAGTAGTGATTGATTCTATTCAAACAATTACGACAAGAGAATTATCTTCACCTCCAGGTACTGTTTCGCAAATTCGTACATGTGCAAATGCACTAGTTAATTATGCTAAGCAAAATAATATAATTATCCTGTTAAGCTGTCATGTAACTAAAGACGGGCAGCTAGCAGGCCCTAAAATACTTGAGCATTTAGTTGATACTGTATTATATTTTGAGGGAGAGCATAATAACCATTTCCGTATTTTACGTTCATATAAAAATCGTTTTGGCGATGTGGGAGCAATAGGAGTATTTGAGATGAGCAGCAGTGGACTTATTGAAGTAACAAATCCGTCTAAACTATTTTTAATGAAGCGAGAGCAGAATGTTATAGGTACGTCTATTTTTGCAGGAATTGAAGGCTCAAGACCGTTACTTATGGAAGTACAAACCCTCATAGTACCCTCAAATATGGTAACTCCTAGACGCTCCGCAGTTGGGTGGGATGCTAACAGGTTATCAATGATACTTGCCGTACTTATTAGTAGGATAGGACTTAATCTTACTAATTATGAAGTATATTTAAGCATTGCGGGTGGCCTTAAAATTACCGATCCTGCTTCAGACCTTGCAGTAGCAGCGAGCTTAATATCTTCTGCAACAGGTAATCCTTTACCCGAGCAAAGTGTCTTCTTCGGCGAAATAAGCTTATCAGGTGAAATAAGAAAAACTGCAAAAACAGAAACAAGAATAAAAGAAGCTATAAAGCTTGGATTTAATAAAATTATCTGCTCTAAACTTGAAAATTTAACTTATGACTTTATATATTCTGTATCACATTTAAAGGACCTACAAGAGATAATTAAATGAGTATAGTTTATGAAATAAGCACTTTAGAAGAAGCACGTGATTTTTTATCTAGTGTAGAAGAAAAACTAATATTAACACATAATGCCTCTAGCGTAAAATATTACGGTATGCTAATAATTGATTATATGTTTAAAACTTTAAGTAGCGAATTTCCTGAAAAAGTGTTAGATCTTACTGTAGATGTAGGAGATGATCATGCCGCTTTATTTACTGCAATTAAACTAGGATATAAGAATATAATATATACAGGTAATTCAAATGCAGTTAGGACATTATTGCTTGAGTTGGAAAAGCGTCCACTGTCATATCATAGCTTGATCAAGTAGTATACGAATATCATTCCTTTGGAAGCGATGGGGGAATCTAGAAAAAAATAATAAAAAACAAAGAAAATTAAAACTTAGTATACAATTTGTTTTAAAACCTGGATTCCCGCCTACGTGGGAATAACCTAGAGAGCTGAAAAATAATATAAAAGAAAACTTAAAATATATAAAGTCAAGAAATATCTTATCTACTAAAAAACTATGAATATCAAAGATATAGGAGTAATAGTTGCTAAAAAACCTTTAAAAGAAAATATCTTTATTATTACAGTTTTTACTAAAAATTATGGTTTATATTCGGGAGTTATAAAAGAATCTTCTAAAAAAAGCAAATTTATATATCAAGAAGGTCATATTGTAGATTTTCTTTGGAAGGCAAGACTGCATGAACATATCGGCATAGCTAAATGTGAACTCATCAAATCTTACACTGGTTATTTTATTACAAATAAAGCTAAATTATATGCCTTTAATTCTGCTATATCTTTAATCAAAGTGGTATTTCATGAAAGAGAAGAAACTTCTAATTTTTTTTCATTTCTAATTAACTATTTAGATAATTTATCAAAAAAATTTTTTTTTCGTGATTATATTAATTTTGAGCTAGCTTTACTTGACATAGCAGGTTATAAACTCGACCTTAGCAAGTGTGCAGTTAGTAATGTAAAACAAGATTTATACTATGTATCACCTAAATCAGGTAGAGCATTATCCTATAAAATAGGAGCACCTTATAAAGATAAATTATTGATTTTACCAAAATTTTTACTTTCAGATAATAGCGAGATTACATTAGAAGAAAAAAGACAAGCTTTAACTCTAACAAACTATTTTTTTAATAGATATTTATTTCATAATAATATACACACTAAAGCACGTCAAACTTTTATGGAGCATATTCTTAATCAGGATCAAGCCGTGACTTGATCCTGGTATCCAAAAAATAACTTATAATATACATTTTAATGCTTTTATCAAATCACGGCATGACAAAAGAATAGTTTATGAAAATACTAGCATTTGACACGACAAATAATACTGCATCGGTAGCAATATCTGAAAATGAAAATATTCTTGCATATATAGAAGAATTACGCCCTTCTATGCAATCAGAAAGTCTAATGCCCATGATAGAAAATGCAATGAAAACAGCTAAATGTTCATATGATGATCTAGATTATTTAGCGGTAACTACCGGTCCTGGTAGCTTTACCGGTATTAGAATAGGTTTAGCTAGTGCTAAAGGTATATTATTTGCCAAGGGAAATATTAAAGCAGTATCAGTGAATAATTTTGAATATGCGTACTTTAGAGCCATAACTCAAGTTAAAAATTACGATAAGATATATGTCTTTTTAAATGCTTACCGCTCACAGCTTTATATGCAAGTTTTTCATAAATCAAAGAAAATAGAAGAGCCGTTATTGATAGATTGTGAGTATGCTATAAAGTTGCTTGCAAATGAGAAAGATAGCATAGTTTGCTGTGGTAATGGACTTAAATTTATACATAATCAAATTATGCATTTACCGAATATAATAACCTTGCCACGTTTTGCACAAGTTAAAGCATTTGTAATTTGTAGATATATTGCTAGTAAGGAGCGATACGGTGGTATAAAGTTAAATCACTCTATCGAACCGCTTTATATACGCCCTCCTGATTCTAAAATAGTTAAAAAAGGATAAGATTTAATCTTAATCCCTAATTAATTTTATCTTCTAAGTCATAGTAAAATTAACATTATACGGCTAGGTTATTATTTTTCCAATTATGATAATCCGAATCAATAATATCAACGATTCTTCTAGACTGTCATCTGAAGCGTGATAAATTATTGTGGCTAGCTATAGCATTTGCAATATTACTCATGATTCTTGCTAAATTCTCATTTGGAAAACGCTTTTGCAAGTTGTCCTGCTCCATAATGATATTTTCAAGCTGTGCATCATATATATTCTCATGTGATATTTTTTAGTTTCTGCTTGACAAGTTCATTTAAAGAAAAAATGGTTTGATATATATATTTAATTTATCTAATGGAATAAATTGTCATTGATTTTGCAAAATGCCAAAGTATAATATTATTAACTAATTTTTGTGATTGTTCATTGGAAATATCATTAATTAATTCTGTCAAATTTTCATATGTCATCTTGCCAAAAAGTTGCGTCTAATTTATTCTCAGGTGTATTTCAAATTTCTTCTACCTGATCATTGGAAGTTTTTTAAAATGATTAATGAAATTTAAACCCAAATCATAAACTGTATAAAATATAAGCTGTATTGATTCTTTAATAGAATGATGAACTGAAAAAACCGTTGCTTTATGTGCATTAGTTACTTTTGCACTATAATCAAGCTTATCTAAAAGATCTGTCAAACTGATTTGAAAGATACTTAGAGAGTTATCGTACCTTTTACTGCTTCTTGAGAGTCTATTTTAGAATTTAAAAAAGATATTTAGCTTGCACGTCTATTATGTTGCATTTTACACTTTCTTCGTCATATTGCTTAATCGAATTATCTAACACTGCTTAAAAATTCAGCAGCTTGTTCTCTTTATCATTAGTTTTCTTTGGATAAGTTATAAACTTCAACTCATCGTTAGCAAGATAGGAGTCTGGTTTTGGAGAAATATTATGTATTATTAAATTTTGTCACTTATTAACAAGTTATGAAAAATAAATCTAAAAAACAAGTGTTTTATAGGTTATACTGGATTCCCGCAATGACATAAAAAATATGACCAATCCATGTAACAACGCTGAGCTTGTAGCAAAACCAGTTTGCAATACTAAAATTATTACTACTATAAATTATATTGTAGATATCCGTGATCAAACTAATTGGTGATAATATTACGAGCAATTATTAATCACTATAATTGCCTCTGTTCTTGCATTAGCTCAAAAACTTCAACTATGTCATTTTCTCTAATATCTTCGTAATTTTCAAATGCTATACCGCACTCATATCCTTCTCTAACTTCTTTAACTTCATCTTTAAAGCGTTTTAATGTTCTGAGTTTTCCTTCATGAATGACTATATTATCACGTAATAGGCGTACGCCCGCTCCTTTCTTAATAACCCCTTTAGTTACATAGCTACCAGCAATTTTTCCAACTTTAGTAATATTAAACACTTGTCTAATTTCTACGCTTCCGATATATTGCTCTCGGACAAGCGGAGCAAGCATACCACTCATAATGGTTTTTATGTCATCAATTAAATTATATATAATACTATAATATCTAATATCAACTTTTTCTTTTACTGCAGCAGTTAAGGCATTTGCCCCTGCTCTAACATTAAAGCCAACAATAATAGCTGAAGAAGCATGTGCAAGAGATATATCAGATTCCGTTATCGGCCCTACACCACTATGAAGTATACAGATTCTTATCTCATCACTCGGTAATTTTAATAAACTACTCAAAATAGCTTCAACTGAACCATGAACATCACCTTTAATAATTAAAGGTAAATCCTTAATTTTACTATTACCAGAAGCTTTCAAAAATAAATCTTCTAAGCTTGAACGCGGGACAATAGATATTTTCTTTTCTTTAGCAAGGCGCATTCTATATTCAGCTATATCTTTTGCTTGTTTCTCATTTTGTACTACATTAAATTTAACACCGGCAAAAGGTACTTCGTTTAAACCTTGAATTTCTACAGGAACAGATGGAGTTGCTTCCGATATTTCTACACCCCTATCATTAGTCATCTTTTTAACTTTACCGTAAGAAGTACCGGCTATTATAATATCACCATTTTTTAAAGTACCTCGCTGAACTAATATAGTGGTTAGCGCTCCTCTTCCTTTTTCAATTTTTGACTCTATAACAACACCAACAGCTGAACCGAAAGGGCTTGATTTTAAATCCTGCATTTCTGCAATTAATAAAATTGCTTCCTCAAGTTTATCTAAGTTAATTTTCTTTAGTGCCGAGATAGGAATAACCATAACGTCACCCCCTGCTTCTTCACTAATAATTCCATAAATATATAACTCGTTTTTTATACGCTCAATATCAATATCAGGCTTATCAATCTTATTAATAGCAACAATTATAGGAACACCAGCTGCTTTCGCATGATTAATTGCTTCAACCGTTTGTGTTTTGATTCCATCATCTGCCGCGACTACTATAATAACTATATCTGTGACTTTAGCACCTCTTGACCTCATTTCCGAAAAAGCTTCATGCCCAGGAGTATCAATAAAAGTAATTGCTCTACCGTCTGCGAGCGTTACTCTATAAGCACCAATATGTTGAGTAATTCCTCCTAGCTCACCTGCAGCAATATCTGTAGATTTAAGAGCATCAAGTAATGAGGTTTTACCGTGATCTACATGTCCCATTACCGTTACAACCGGCGCACGTGTTCTTAAATCTTCAACCTTATCATCACTAATTAAAACATTTTCAACATCTGATTCTTGGACTCTTTTTACCGTATGCCCTAAATTTGTTGCAACTAGTTCTGCTGTATCGGCATCTATTGCTTGACTAGCATTAGCAAGAATACCAAGCTTCATTAACTCTTTAATTACATCCGCCACTCTTTCAGACATAGCATTTGCAAGATCACCGACTCCGATCACTTCCGGGATCATCACTTCTCTATATACTTTCTCAGGTACTTGCGATAATAATTTACGTTTTTCTTTTTCTCTTGCTCTTTTTATAGAAGCAAGACTTCTAGTCCTACCACTAACACTTTCATCATCACTAAGCATATTGAAAAGATCAATTTTTTTGAATTTTTTCGGCTCTTCTAACTTAATCTTTGGTGCAACTACTTTACTCTCTAATGTTTTATCTAAATCTTTCTCTGATTCTATACCATAACGTGTTCGCATCCCTACTAAATGAGACTTTACAAAAGTTTCTTCTTTCTTTTTAGATATTTGTAACGGTATATCTGCATCACCTTGAATGATTTTAGCACTAACTTCTACTTTATTTTTTTCAGTATTTTGCTGTGTTTGTTTAAGTTCTTTATCAGTTTCTAGCACTTCTACTTTTGAGTTAGACTGGTTAATACTTGCAAGTTTACTTAAAGTGCTTATTTGTGAAGAGTCATTTAATTTAGATTGCTCAGCAGCTTTTTTCAGAATAGATAAACGTCTGTTAAATTCTTCCTTATTAGCATCAATAATAGTTTGATCTAAGCTATTTCTCTCTTTATTTAATGAAAGGGTAGTAGTACTGGTAGAGCTTTTTCTAACTTCTACTAACGTTTTAGATTTAGCATTAACAAAGCTTTGAGCTCCTGTAAGAGAGTCAAAAGACTTATTAAGCGATAATTTTGAATTGCCAAGTGTCAACTTTTTAGGTTTGATTTCCTGGTTATCCGTCATATTTAAAACCTTTGTGTTTCTTGTTTTTCCCGTCTATTACAAAGAAAAGCTAATTGTCTAATTCTGTACTAATGTTATTTCTACGGAAACGGGAATCTATAATAAAATATTCTAATAATAAAAGAATATACTTAATAAAACAAACCTATAGTAAAAAGCAAGTTTTTATAGGTTCGTTCTCACTTCCTGCTGTTGTAGGAATGACATACACCCTACACCCAATTCTCTAATTACCTTTTAACTCACTATGCTGTTTAGCAGTTTTAATCAGCAATTTAACATTTTCGTCGGTTATATTAGAATTTGGAGCTAAATTTTTAAATTCATTTATGCTCATCTCTCCTAAATCCTCTATAGTCTTTATACCATATTCGGCAAATTTTAATACTAATTCAAGTGGTAATTCTAATATATCTATTAATTCTTGCTCAACCCCCAGTTCCTCTAACTTTTTGATAACCTTTTCATTTTTAAGGTCAACGTAATTAATAGCTCGATTTTTGATCTCTACAGCAAGTTCTTCCTCAAAACCTTCAATTCTTGTTAAAGTACTAATCTCACTACTTGCAATTTGTTCTACCGAATTAAATCCCGTTACTGATAAAAGCTGACCTATAACTTCTTCAACATCCAAAGCTTCCATAAATAATTCTGTAGAAGTTAAGAATTCTTCATTTCTTCTTTTTGATTCTTGCTCTTCAGTCATTATGTCAATATTCCAACCAGTAAGTTTAGAAGCTAAGCGGACATTCTGCCCTCTTCTACCTACTGCAATACTTTGATTTTCTTGCGAGACTACTACTTCTACCTTATGCCTATCCTCATCAATCAAAATTTTTGTGATTTCATTAGCTGCAAGCGGAGCAAGAGCATTAACTATAAACTGTGCAAGATCATTACTCCATAATACTATATCAATTTTCTCTCCATTTAACTCATTTGTTACGGCTTTTACTCTATTACCTCTAATACCTACGCATGAGCCTACAGGATCTATACTACTATCTGAAGCAAATACCGCTATTTTTGCTTTTGAACCAGGATCACGTGCTACCGATTTTATTTGAATAATATCTTCAAGAATTTCAGGTACTTCTAGCTTAAATAGCTTAACCAGCATTTGGTTATCTACTCTAGACAAGAAAATTTGAGGTCCTTTTGTTTCTTGCCTTACATCCTGTACATATGCTTTTATACGATCACTAGGTTTAAAGTTCTCACCCTTAATTAATTGATCTTTTTTTATTATTGCTTCAGCACGACCTAGATCGACTATGATATCACCATATTCTATTCTTTTAACTATCCCGTTTATAATTTCACCTTTTCTATCTTTAAAGTCATGATATTGTTTTTCACGTTCAGCTTCTATAACACGTTGAGTTATAACTTGTTTTGCAGCTTGAGCCGATATTCTAGCATGATCAATCGGTGGTAAATATTCATATATCTCATCACCAATTTTAGCTTCCGGATTGTCTATTACAGCTTCTTTAAATGAGATTTGCGTTAAGTAATCTTCTACATTTTCTACTATTTTTAAGATCCTTAAAAGATTTATCTCACCAGTCTTCCTATTGATCTGAGCTTTAATATTATATTCATTACCGTATTTTTTGCGTCCTGCTACTTGTACCGCTTGTTCAACCGTTGAAATTAAAATTTCTTTTGATATGCCTTTCTCGCGTGCTACAGAATCTATAATTTGTAAAATTTCCACATTACCTATATTAGACATAAATTATCTCTTACTGCTTTAGCAATTTTTGAAATACTTCTTCTGTTAAAACTAGATTAGCATTTTTAATTAAATTATAATCAATTAGTACTTCTTGTTCTTCACATTTTAAATATATTTTATTATTTTCGGCTTTAATTATTTTACCCTGATAACAGATTTTGTCGTTCAATGATTCTTTAAGTTTGATTTTAACTTCTCTTCCCAAAAATCTATTATAATTTTCAAACTTTACTAACGGACGTTCAAGACCACTTGATACTACTTCTAAAGAATATGCATCTTCTATTAAATTTTCAACATCTAGAATAGCAGAAATAGTCCTACTTACTTTTGTACAATCTTCCACAGATACTTTTTCACCGTTTAAGCTATCAATCAATATCTCAACTACTTTAGAGTTAACACCTTTAAACTTAACAAGGACTAACTCAAAACCCATATTCATCAAGGATTCTTCTATTACATTTGTTATTTGTTGTTCAATAGCTTGCATATTCGATGTTTATAACAAAAAAGGTGGGATAAACCCACCTATCTATAATTTTTATAATGCTTATCCATAGCAAAGGATACACTAATTAAAATATATAAGCAATATTTAACTTCATCTTTTTCATACTTTATTGTTATGCCTACAGAAGCAAGAATCCAGAAAAACATATAAAAAATTTGTTTTTTACATGTTTATTTTATCAGATATGTATCTAATATTAATATTTTTCTAGATTCCTACCTTCACGGTCAAGCGTTGTTATAGACTACCAATGTCATTCCTAGCTAAAAGCAGCTTTATTGCATAACTCGAAAAAACTCCTCTGTGTTATATATTCAATGGGTAAATACTCGATAATACCTCTTACCCGCTTAGAATTTCCTCCTGATAAGCAAAATTCTTCTACATAAATCAAGTATTCACAAACCACATTTTCTCTTCTAATAAACGCTGTACATTAATTGTTACAAGAGTTAGGACCACAAATTTCACAAGTGTTAACTTTTAAAGGCCTAATAACAATTCTTTAGTTATTCTAGCGATATTAGAAATGTATCCCCCATATAATATGATTATATGGTATCTTGAGCATACAATTTATCATAGTGCACATTAGTATCACATATTACTCCTGTTAATTTTTACAGCTGAATCTAATGGGAATGCATCACTGTTTTTATTGCTAATAGAGTGACTAATGTGTAGATCACGGCGGGAATCTTAACATTTGCTTCATTTGTTATATTATTAATCCTAGAAATGGGATGACTTTGCCTTGACCACCGATGATAAGAATAAGATCTTGATTGATTTTTATATCCTTTTACTAGCTGATTTTCAGAATCAAGCAGATACTTTGTGACAATTCTATTAGGATTTTTCTTTAGACATTCATAATACTAACCTTCTTAATCATGACCGGTTTTTATAACTGTAAATTCACTGTTCTTAATGTAACAGCAGTATATTTGCTCTTGTTTGCATGGTATTACTTGCTTGTGCATTTCGATTTTTATTTTATGAAATTTAAAAACTCTCTATAGTTATATTTTTCTTTTAATTCATCGTATTGTTTCTTTGCAGTACTTACAAAATGCTCTCCTAATATTATTTGTTGTTACTAACGTGTTACCCTCTTCTACACTTGATATACGTTCTGTAGCAAAAGGAATATTACGTCCTACATGTACATGTATACAAACAATTTTTGATAACACCTTTTTAAATTTACACTCTTTCCCTAACACTGATCGGATCACTTCTGAAAGATCTACTTCATCTGTTTCACTATATGCCCTAAAACCTTTAGAATACTACTGCCGTAAGATTTAAAAAATTTTTCATTACGTTTGACTGTATTCCTTTCTCAGGTTTTTCAGTATTAAAAAAATTCATTTACTACTGCTTCATATTTAGCTACTAAATTTTTATGAAAATTTAAAGCTTTAGTAAAAGCTAAATTAAATCCTTAAATAACTCAGCAGCTTTTTTATTTTTTCACTATAAGTTGTTCTAGACATGATGATTCCTTTTTTAATAATATAACTCGTACTATAATATAAATATTATTGTGTATTTTAAATACAAATTACCTTATTATAGACATTTTTTAACAAGTTTTACCGACTACGAGTTATGTAACCTTATGTATTTGCAGTATATAAAGATATATCAGAGCACTATAATATTTCCCTTAATCATTTGGTAAAAGTGGTCCATAGATCAGCATAATTAGAATATATTATAAGTAGTAAAGGAAAGGGAGTAGGAATTAAGCTAGCAATTTAGTCCTTCTTCTATGAAGTTGGGAGCTATAATAGCAAAATAAGAACCTAATATGGATATAGTAGAATGTTCCAATAAAAACACTAATAGCTGTAGAATTACAAATTCATGCCAATTTTATATAAAGAAGCAAGTGAAGCATTTATAAAAACATTGGATAATTATACACTAGAAGATACAATAATTACTAAAATAATTCAAATTAAAGATAAGTTATAGAAAATAGCCATTTTTTCTTTTTCCACATATCAAGAATTCTTTATTCCCCTTAGCACCTAGTATAGGGCTTTCTATTATACCGCATATTTTAAAATTATGCTCTTTCTCAAGCCAATCTTTGATTTTATCGCATACTTTTTGATGTAGAATAGGATTTTTTATGATACCACCTTTTTCAACCTCATGCTTTTTAACTTCAAATTGTGGTTTTATTAAAGCAATAAGTATACAATCTTCTTTAGCTAAATTTAGTGAAGTCGGTAATATAGTAGTTAAACTAATAAAGCTGGCATCACACACAATTAAATCAGGCTTCATTGTTATTTGTTTATCGGTTAAGTATCGTGCATTAGTCTTCTCAAGCACTTTAATTTGCAAATTGTCGCGTAATTTAGGATGAAGCTCACCATAACCAACATCTACAGCAAAAATGAATTTTGCCTTACGCTCAAGTAACACTTGGGTAAAACCACCGGTACTACTACCAATATCAATACAAACTAAATTTTCAGTAGTAATTTTAAAATAATCTAAAGCGGCAATTAACTTGAATGCACCCCTTGAAACATAATTATGTTTGAATAGCTTTACCTTAATATCAGTGTCATTTATATTAACCTGTATCCCGGGCTTAATTAACTGCTCATACTTATTATGTACTTTACCTTGAATAATCAAGCTTTGCGCTATGGTAATATCTGTTACAAAACCTTTTTGCAGCAAATACTTATCAAGCCTTATTTTCTTTGCTTTAATCATTTTCATATTTGATTGATCTGATCTAATAGAATTAAAATTAGTATTTAAAAAATACTAACGTTTTGCTCTCCATTATCAACTAAATAATTTTTAATATTAGGATCAAGTTTAGAAACATAGGTTAGATTCTTAATAAAATCTGCCTATAGAGTCGAATTTAATTTAATTTCTAACACTTTGATCTTACAATCGACAATATAAAATCTATTTCACCGAAAATAAAAATCTGTTGGTAATCCTAAATTTAATCTATCTTTAAAAAGTTCTAATATAACTAAATTTTCATATAATACCTCTTTAAGGTAATAACTTTATAAGTGTTTATCTTGTTCAAAGTCCTAACAAATTTCAAGCAATAACGGTATAATAAAAATACAATTTCAGCATTATAAATAAATTATTTGTTAAAATTTTTATAAAATGGCTGAAGAAAAAATAATATAGCTCGCTGTTAAGCCACCGCCTAACTGGAAATCTGCAACCTTGGGCAAGAGATAAAAAATTCACAATCTTGCCTATTCTACACCTGCACATAATTTTAAAAAAATTATTAAATTGATTTACCGATATTTTTTAGTTGCCGCACATCTCGTTCAATATTTAAGTCTAAATATAGTTTAGATAAAAAGCAATGGAATATTTAGATTATGCAAAGAAGAAGGATAGCTGCCATTAAGTATAGAGGTTAAAGGATTTTCTACTTTTTTTAGCAAGACTAAGAGTTAATAAAGTGACCATCCCTATACGCCCCACAAGGGATTATGTTATATTATGATCAAGGGCGAATTTTGAGAACTGGTCATTACATATCTTCCTTTTTGAGGTGAGCCATCTACTATCCATTATAAATTAAGATAACAACTTAGGCATATATTGTATTTCATCAAAAATAGATCTATTAATAAAGATAAAAAGGCACACATATCTTCTTTTGCGTGCAGTATAAATATCTAAATTTTCTAACAATACATAAGATTAAGTGAGCAAATAACATTTTAACTATAGTAGTTTTTCCTGAATGCCTAGAACCGATGCCAAATACTAGAAAAACTTAGAATATTTCTCTACTACTTTGTGTGATTTACAGACATAATTACAATAATAATGTAAGATTAGCAGTGATCTAGTTATAAAAATGCCAGTATTGATCCTAAGATTACATTTAAATTAGGTTAATTTATATAAAGAGGTAGGTAATACAGGGAAAGTTGTGACTACAAATGTTATAAAGGTGTAATCTTTTTAGATCAAGTATTAGTAGAAGCCTATGCCATTTCCAATATAACGCACATTCAAACTGATATAGGACAAGAATTTTTTGCTTATATTGTACAATATTATCTAAAAAGAATACAAACTTAAATTCTGTCCGATCAAACCATTATCACCCTATCTATGGTAAAGTAGAAAGGTCACAAAGGACTAATTTAGTTGAATTTTACACTACAAAAGCAATTATAAAATTGGGAGCATTATTATAATCATAATAGGGGCTGACTCTCTTGTTGGAAACGCTCCTTGGGGAAAATATAAAGATATAATCGTGTATCATTAGTTACGAATTAAACAAACAATCTAGTTGTATATCTATAAATCACACCACTAATTCTTTTATAAAACGCTAAAACACGTCTATATTAATTCAATTAAATTTTATAGTTTTAATTTAGCATCACTTAATTTTACAGATTATTCTTCTCCAATCCTAACCAATATATGTCTTTTTTTACCGGCAGAGAGTTTTATAACATTTTGATCAAGTAAGAAATTAGTATTAATTATCATATTCTCATCTTCTATTAACGTATCATTTATCTTAGCTCCTTTCCCTCTTATAAGTTTGCGTGCTTCTGATTTAGAGTTAGCAAGACATACTTTATAAAATAACTTATATGCACTAATACCTGATTGTAATATTTCTGGTTCTAAAACAACCGTATGCAGGTTTTCATCGATTTCTCCTTGTTCAAATATCTTTACCGCAGTTTCTAGAGCTGATTTGGCCGCTTGATCCGAATGACAAAGCTTCGTTAACTCATAAGCAAGCTGTTTTTTAGCTGCATTAATATCTTCAGCTACTAAATTCTCAAATTTTGTAAATTCTTCATTGTTTAACTCACTATATAATTTGGCAAATCTAATTACATCAGCATCCTCACAATTACGCCAATATTGGTAATAATCATACGGACTCAATAAATCTTCATTAAGCCACACGGCACCTGTAGCAGTCTTGCCCATCTTAGCACCTGAGCTAGTCGTAAGTAGCGGCGTCGTCATACCGAATACTTCCTTGCTACTTATTTTACGAATTAAATCCACTCCCATTACAATATTGCCCCATTGATCACTACCACCAAGCTGTAAACTACAATTATAATACTTATTTAAATAGTAAAAATCATACGCTTGCAGCAACATATAGTTAAATTCTAAGAAGCTTAAATGTTGCTCTCGCTCAAGTCTTAGTCTTACCGAATCCATAGTTAGCATGCGGTTTACCGAAAAATAGCTACCGAAATCACGTAGGAAATCTAAGTAATTAAGCGAGTCTAGCCACTCTGAATTATCTAGCATGATAGCATCACTGCTCTCCTCACCAAATTTGATAAATTTGGACAGTGATTTCTTTATACCCTCAGCATTTTTAGCTATATCTTCTTTACTTAAAATTTTACGTGCTGCATCTTTCCAAGTAGGATCACCGATTTTACTCGTACCTTCGCCGATAATCACAATAGGTTTATGCCCATACTGCTGAAGCAATCTCAGGATCATTATCTGCATTAAACTACCGATGTGAAGTGACGTAGCAGTACAATCAAAACCTATATAAGCAGCTATTTGTGTTTCTTTCGTTATACTAGTTAACCGATCCAAATCGGTACATTGATGCAAATATCCTTTGTTTATAAATTCCTTAATAAAGGTCATAGTAATATTTTTTATCCTTTTAAAAATTCTTTTTTTGCTTTTCGTTAGTCACTTTCACTATAGACATTTTTACTCACATATATTTTTGCAGACTTTTGAAATAAAGCTATGTCATTTTAATTATTAAACTTTTGCTGCTTTTAATAGTTATTTTCAATATATGGTTAAAAATCTAATTTTATCTTCTATATTCTACATCCGGTTTATTATAAAGGATACAAAGACTTTGTCTATATTTGATATATTTTTCACTCTTATAAAATAAGACATTATTGATTTTAAGAATTATTTGATACTTCTCCTTGACATGTGATGACATATTACAGTGTATAATGCACCTAAGACAAAAACTATCAACAACGCATTATAATATTTATAGCTAGAATGTTAATTATTATTTTTTTAACTAAATATTAAAGACTAAATTAATAATTAAATCAGAGTAACCGTTTCTAAAGAAACAGCCTCTAATGCTACAGATCATTTTTCTAATGCCAATAAAACTTGGACACACTGTGGAATGGAATATAAAATGCTACTGCAACTACATACGATGCTCAAATAGCAATGCAAGGTTTTCTTGGGCTTTGTACTTACAAAGAATTTGCTGACAAAGTGATGATTGGTTATGCTTTTGGACTTACTATGCAAAAAATTGTAAGCAGAAAATATTAGCAGGTGTAATTTATAATCATCCTACAGCTGTTATTGCAACTTTTGTTATAACAGTTAGTTGTGGTTTCTCTGCATAATGCTATAGAATGTGCTAAAAGTGCAGTTTCTACTGGGATAGAAGCAACAAATTTCACTTACAAAAATACAACAGGTATATAGTAAAACAGAGTAACTCTTATTTATTATAATTTACCGAGTTATAGTGAAATTGGTAGATCTAGCAGGAACACAAAAATAATTTCATGGATCAATGCTATAGTATCAATATTCAAGTTTCTAACGTATAACTCAAAACATTTCAGTCTTTATTATTTGTGTTGGGATACCATGATTAAACCATAGTATTATACAGAATTATTGATCCACACAACAATAATACCTAAAATATGCCCTCAAAAACTTATCTATAAAAAATCTTAACTGACGCTTTTTAAGTAAAAATTAAACTGAATTTAAATTAAACTTGTTTTATGGAGTTATAGTTTAATAGACTTAATAAATGTAGTTAGGGGCGTTATTATATTGAAAGACAACCAACCAACTAAATCACATATTACTGAGATACAAATTAAAGAAATTACTAGTGGTACAAGCAATATAAGGGATTATCGAAGGTTATGTTCTAGGGCAGTTAAAAAATCAAACAATAGCAGATAAAAAACCTAAATATTAATAAAACATTTGAGGCTAATCCTAATAAAACTTCTAAAATATAAATAAATGAAAAAGTTTCCTACTGAATTTCTAGAGACCTTTACTTCTAATGAAATAAAGAAATAATTTTATAAAAAATTGTTTTAAAGAAGAAGTTATAAATGAAACTGTACCTTTCGAATGAATTAATAGATGGTCAAATGAATATGGAAGAGAAAAAGAAACTGGTTATTAACAATATATAAAATATAGATACTCAACAAATTATATGAAGATAGTTATAAATAGAAATAATGGACTCAAATAAAAAAAGCTTTTGGTAACCCACCAATTACTCTTAAAACCGAGTATTACAAACCTTATGAAGTAATAGCTTTAGATAATACTAAACTCGAGAATCCTGCAAATATAAAAAATTTTCATGACACAATTAATAATAAGATTAATGAATTTAAGACAGAGCGTATGGAAAGTACGTACAGGCGAATGCAGCAATATTCAATTGTATTGAAATATCACATATCAAGCTTTATGCATGATGTTATCTATACAAGCTCACTTTGAAATTTAATACAAATACCTTACTAATTTTTATTACGTGGTTTTTAAATGCATCTTTTTTATGCCTAAAACCCTTTTTCAAAGAGTTACAGGAAAAATTAATATTACCAGCTTGAGCTGTATCCGGTTCTTCATTTTTATCTGTTCTATATCCTTACTAATTGCACTACAACAGCAATATACCCTGCTCTTTGTGGATTAGCATCTTTATATACGGATATAACAAAATACCCTTAATTAACAAACTTTTATGTTTGAATAAAACTATCATTACAATTTCTGCTTTAACATAATTCCATCCGTTTCTTATTCAGTCTATTTCAAGCCACTCCGCATACTTATTTGTAAAGTAGGTAATCGCTTTCAGGATGAGGAAGAGAGACTAGTTTGGAAGACCTAAGAAGGTTTGCGCAGCATACGTAAAACAAATAAAATTAGTTAAATACTTTAACTTAGAAGTGTTATCTTTTTCTGTTGCTGTTGATTCTAATAAATCCTCTCCTGACTTACAATGTATTACAATTACCTTTCTGCCATTTTTGGCCTTAACATTTAAAGAGTTACTTATCTCTAAATTTTTTAGGTTTCAGCCTATATTGTCTGCTTGTGCAGTCATATATTAATACAAAAATAAGTAAATTATACTTATTTTATTCATTTTTTACGTTAATTTATGAACCTCTAATATATATTATTTAGGAAATATAAGAACCCTTTATGTTTCTTGACAAATTATATGCTTTTATATATGCTTCTTCACATATTAGCAATAAGAAATAAGACTTAGAATTAAGCACTAAATTTACTTAAAGCTTTAGCACCCGTAGCTCAATTGGATAGAGTATATGACTACGGATCATAAGGTTAGGGGTTCGACTCCTCTCGGGTGCACCAGTTATTTTAAAATTTTTAAGACATAGAACTTATCCTAAACGTTGCATTAATAATAACTTTACTGAAACGAGCCTAAGCTATTCTATCAATATTCATAAAAATTTTCTTTAACCAAGTCTCTAATACCAATGACACAATTTGCAAATAAATTATATTTTTATTATATTAAAAAATGATTGCAACGAATGATTAGAAATTATTGACTTGTTTTAATTACCTCTATAGATTATTTCTCTTAGGTGCTAATTAAGCTCTATCATTCATATATAAGTTAATTTTAAAGAGTTAAAATATGGAAAATAAAGAAGAACAAATTTTAACCTCTGAATCTTATATTGATGAAGAGGAAGAAAAGCATTTAAACGCTGCAGAGTCAAGGCAAAGCCTTAAGTTAATATTAGTAACATGTATTATTATACTTACTAGTTTTTTAACGTTTTGTTATTTCTTTTTTAACTATATGGAAGAGAAAGCAGCAGAGTATAAATTACAGAAGGAGCAAAAAGCTAAAGCAACTAATAAAATAGAATGACAGGGTTAAAAATACTAAAGGCTTAAAAAGCTATTTAATTACAATTTTTAAATTTCTAATGTAATTAGAATTATTAACAAATATAATGGAAGATATAATCTCTTGGAAAGAAAAGTTTGAAGTTTGTGTTTACGCTAAAAAGCTACTCGATAAACTCGAATCTTTAAACGCTAAAGTAAAAAACCCTGTTGATATAGAGGAAATTACAAAAGGTATTTATTACACCCGTAAATATCACGGTTCTCAAATGCGTCAATCAGGCGAACCTTATTACTCTCATCCAATTGAAGTTGCAATTATGTTTGCAGAGTTTGTAGCAGATGAAGCCCCTAAGCTTTTTACTTCTAACATGATAAATGCTGCTCTACTGCACGATACTATTGAGGATACAGAACTTACTGAAGATATGATCACCGAAATTTTTAAAATAGAAGTAGCAAGACATGTAGAGGGTTTAACTAGGATTAAATCCTATGGGGAAATTAGTGCTGAAGAAAGCCTGAATTTACTAGTTAAACAAAAAAGATACGATACCGCTCTTATAAAATTCTTTGATAGAATTCATAATGTACAAACTTTAGGAGTCAAATCACCTGAGAAAATTAGAAAGATTATTGAAGAAACTTTAAAAGGATTTCTAATTTTAAGTATGTATCTAGGAATATCGCAAATAAAGAATAAATTAATAGAACTATGTTTAAATATAGCTTACCCTGATATGCCTAAGCAAATTGTTTTTTCTAAAAATAGTTCTCACGATTCTTTTCTAACTGCTCAAAATGCTGTATCCCGAATCCATAGCTTATACTTAAAGGAATTGAGATAACTAATATTCCCCAGTGTCCAAAATAGCTTACTAAATATACTATACCAAACGAAGTAATTAAATATATTAAAGCACGAGATAAAGCGTATAAAAAACTTGAATAAGTAAATCTTTTAAAAACAGGAAAATGTTTAAAAAAAATTGGTACTGCTGGTGCATCCCCTAAGCCGGTAATTACCATAATTGATTGGATAATAAGTAATTCTGTTGGAGTATTAAGGTTATTTAATAAATAAGGAAAAATTAAGATAAATAGTGAAAATATAGATAAAAATCCTTTAAGAATTTTTAAAGGATTTATTATACCACTTAAATAAGCTCTAAAAATTAAGCTGCCAAAAAACTGTATTATCGATACAACAAAATTGTGAGTTATAATTTCTTCAGGAGTATAATTAAAAGAGCTTTTTAAAATATTACTACAATATATGTAGGTAATATAAAATGTAACAGGCCAAGTACATTGAATTAAAAAATAATATAAAGAAGTTTTCCAATGAACTTTTTCTTTCCAAATTGGATCATTGTCTAGTATTTTTATATTTACACTAGCTTTATTAAAAATATTCTTAACTTGTTGTTTCGCGTCTATAAAATCACGAGTTTCACGTAAACGAGTCCTAGCACTACTTCCTGTTATAGCAATAAATGTTCCTATAAAAAAAGCTATTCGCCAACTAAAACCATAATGAGAAATTATAGTTGCTAAACCTAGAGCAGCAACACTTCCAAGAACAGCAAAAGAAGGAATTAATGATACAATGGGGTATTGTTTAGGAGGGTTTATTGTTTCTGTAAGATAAAGTTCTGCCCCAATTATCTCACCTAGAGATAACATACCTTGAACAATACGGCATATAGTCACTATCCAAGTAGCCGTCATACCTATTTGTGCATAAGTAGGTAATCCTGCCATAACAGCACAAGAACAAGCCATAAAAATAGTAGTTATAACCACAGTAGATTTACGTCCATACTTATCGCCTATCCAACCAAAAAGTAGAGCCCCAAAGGGTCTAAAAACAAATGTTGAACAAAAAGCAGCAGCTGAATACATAGCGGTAGTCTTAGTATCAGCTTTTGGAAACAATAACTCGTTCAGAAGTACTGCCATATGTACATAAATCATTAAATCAAAATACTCAAGAAAAGTACCTATAGACAGTAAACCTATTGCTTCTTTTTGTTCTCTATTTAAACTTGTTTGTGCTTTTTCATAACCTAGCATAAATTCTTTATAAGAAATTAAATTGCAGAAACTTATACTGTCTTATAAATAAAAGTCAATAGGAAATTTCACCTTACACGATAAATAAGACAATGAGGTGCAACTTAACACACTCCATATACTAGCGTTGATAGTACGTGAATATGACATAATCTTACTGATAGTGGAAAACTAAAGCCTATTAGGAACCAAGTTAAATAAAACTGATATCCTAAATATTGATTAAATATATAATTAATATATTCAGTCAAAGCTATTAAGATGACAATTATAACTAAGTTGAAGAAATAATGTAATTTTGATTGAGAGCTCCAAATATTTATAAAATAACCACCAAGAAATAGTAAAACCGAATAATCCCCAAAATACCGTCCATACCCATGCAAAACAATACACGTCAATAATTTGAAGATAAGCTACCATAGGCACGGTTGACATCCATATCAACGCTCCAAGCATAAAAGGATATTTGTGAATAATCTCCTCTCTAATTAAACTATATACAAAAGCAATAACCATTATTCCAATTGTTACAGACGCAATAATATCAACTGGATAATGATAACCCTTATAAATCAGCAAAAATCCAATACCAGTTAAAATCACTACTATTATTATTCTTAACAAGGCATGTCTAATATTCGCAAAAAACCAACAGTAAAATACTACACCACTACTCATATGACCGCCAGGGAAAGTAAAACCTTTAACATTTAGAGTAGGATAAAGGTATTTCAAATGTATATTTGAGCAATATATTTAAAATTATAGTGAAAAGTAATACACAAATAGCTTGTGCAAATAATTGCCTACTAAATATAGTAAATCCGAGTATTATGGCTATATTCCTGACCAAATGATAAAAAAATTTTTGTTAAATAATGAAAAAATACCTTTATATTTAACTAATGAAAATTCTGTTAACTGGTAAGAATTCGTTAAATATTGATTTTTGCGATTCTAGAATTAAAGAGTGGTGTACAAAATTGCAAAGAGGACCAGGGTTTTTCTTAACGGAAAAAGAATGAATAATTACATATCTATTTCACCTGATATTAAAGGAGAATGGAGGTTTGGGTGGTATAATATAAGTTTTACTCCAGACAGCAATTTCGCAGCTCATCAAACTTATAAGGTCACTAATTGAAGATAATGTATTTCCTGATTTTATCGGTTTAAACATTAACAACATAAGTTTCACAACTTTACCTCTGCTTCCTATTATTAAAGAAATGAATTATCTGCAGGATAATATCGATATTTCCAAAAAATTTTTTCACACTAAAATAGCATTTAACTATCCTATCGATCCTAAGATATTAAGTCGTGGTATGAAATCTTATCGCTTTCCCATTGCATAATTTATAATGAAACTCTTAATAGGTTTAAAGTTATTTATCACCTTAAACCCTATTTGTCTTATACATCTTAAATTTTTTGAATAATGTGAAAAAATATTATTCAACTCATCAGTCAACTTATACATAATAAAATTATCGTCTTGCCTTAGCTTTTGATATTCTTGTAACGTACCATTATTACTAATTACCATGCTTAAAGTCTCTATATCCTTTATACCTTGATTAAGACCTTGCCCAGCGAGTGGATGCACAATGTGTGCAGTGTCGGCAATAAGCACCATCTTATTATGAAAATATCTATTTGCCATACAAGCTTTCAATGGGAAGCTACTTATCGTACTATTAATAGTAATTTTACCTAGGGAATTACCTACATTCCTTTGAGTTAAAAATCTCACTTCTTCTACAGGCAAATTCATAATTAAAGCAGCTTGATCAGAAGAAGTGGACCATATTACGGAAGAAGCATATTGATCTTTTAAAGGCAACAAAGCAAAAGGACCAAGCGGTAGGAAATGCTCCATAGCACTATTTTCATGCGGCTTTTCATGCTTAATATTAAATGTAAGCGCGGTTTGATAAGATTTTTCAATGTTATTAGCAAAATAATGAAACCTCACTTTTGAATTTGCTCCATCACATATAATTAATAAATCACATTTAATTTGTTCATTATCAAATTTTATAATCGAATAGTTATGGTAACTTATAACTTCTTGATATTTATAATTATCAATTAATGTTACTAGAGGATTATTAGTTATTTTTGACAATAATATTTTTTTTAAATCACTATTTTTTACTACATACCCCAGCAAGTTATTATAGTCATTTCGTAAATCTAATATCTCTGATGCTTTATTATCTACTACATATACATCTTGCATTCCTGCGGTAAACTCTTCAAGCTCTTTCCATATATCAATAGAGGATAAGAAATTTTTAGAATGCGGCGTTAAAGCAGTTGTTCTTATATCTTTAAAAAATTCCGGATTTTTTACTGACTTACTCTCGAATATAGTAGTTTCAATTCCTTTTTTTGCAAAAGAAAGAGCTGTGAGCATACCACTCAGACCACATCCTAAAATTACTATATTAGTCATCTTTCCAATCTCTACTTCTAGAGGTAAATTGTGTGTGTCGATCCAACACTTGCATCCTCACATACACTTATATACTCTACAGCACTACATTTCGTGTTCCTTACAAATTCTTCTCTACAAGCGAATTTGGAAAGATACATATTAATCTTTTGTGTTTTCATTCGACTCATGTATAAAATATTTTAAATATCCGTTTGTTGCTATAAAGCTTAGGAGAAAATAAATAATTGCTATATCCAAATATGAACTATTTCCTGAGTATAAGCCTAAACAACAAATAAATAAACTTACAATAGTCGTAAAACTGTTTAACAATAATAGCTTGGTAAAAATATCTGTTTTCTTAATAAATAGGTAGGTTATTAAGCAAATAAATAACGAAATAATCATTAAAAAGATATTAAGCATAATTTAAAATAAGTATATATAAATAATCACCTATAATACTACAAACTGCAAATAAAATTAATTTAAATTCCTTAAATAATTTTAATATTATGTAATCTTAACCAATCTTTACATTATGAAATAGCTATTGTGATAAAAATGTTATAAAAATATGTTGCTTTCTTTTACATTCGGCATTAACGTATTAACATTAATATTTTTAAGGTAAATTGTAATGTCACCAATAGATGTTTTAATAGTAGACGATGAAGAGGATATACGAAATATCATTGCTGCAATTTTGAAAGATGAAGGCTTTAACCCTAGGGTTGCCGCTAATAGTACTCAGACTCTTAAAATACTATCCGAAAAACCAATCTCTGCTGTTATACTTGATATTTGGCTTCAAGGAAGCGAAATGGACGGCCTTGGAATTTTAGAGATAATTAAAAAACGCTATCCTTTAATACCAGTAATAATTATTAGTGGTCACGGTACTATAGAAACAGCAGTAAATGCTATCAAAATGGGGGCTTATGATTATATAGAAAAACCATTTAATAATGATAAATTAGTTATTTTACTGAAAAGAGCTTGTGAAGTAACAAAGTTAAAACGTGAAAATATAGATTTGAAATCAAAGGTTATAGATAAAACTGAATTAGTAGGTAGATGTTCGGTAACTCTAAAATATAAAATGGAAATAGAAAAGGCCGCTAGTTCTAGCAGTCGTATAATGATTCACGGTAAAGTTGGTAGTGGTAAAGAACTTGCAGCAAGGTTAATTCATAAACAATCTAAAAGGGCTAATAATCCATTCATTATTTTCAGCCCCACCTGTATGACTGCAGACAAAATAAACCAAGAATTATTTGGCGAAGCGGAAAAACAAGCAAATAATAATAAACGTCCTACTATCTTAGAATTTGCTAATAACGGTACTTTATATATAGATGAGATTAGTAATATTCCTATGTCTATCCAAGTAAAATTATTAAAATTTCTTAAAGACCAAACTATCACAAAACCTTGTGGGGGCAATATTAAGGTTGATATAAAAATTATTACCGGCACTTCTAAAAATATCCAAGACGAAGTTAATAACGGTAAATTTCTAGAAGATCTATACTATCGTCTTAATGTATTCTCTCTAAAAGTACCTGCATTATATGAAATAAAAGAAGATATACCATTACTTGTAAAATATTTTGTTAAGCAACTTTCAAAATTTTCAGGTTTAAAAGAGCGTGCCTTTGCAGATGAAACTATTGCAGCTCTTCAATCCTATGAATGGCCAGGCAATATTAGACAATTACGTAACGTTGTTGAATGGACTTTAATTATGAATCCGCTAACTACAGGTAATAATGAAATTATCAAACCTTATATGATACCTTCAGAAATATTAGCAAATAGTGCTAATCTTACAAAGCTTGAAGATAGTTTTGATATGTTAGCTATGCCGCTTAGAGAAGCCAGAGAAGTTTTTGAGCGTCAATATCTAGCGGCACAAATGAGTCGTTTTAACAACAATATTTCAAAAACATCATCATTTGTCGGTATGGAAAGATCGGCTTTGCATCGTAAATTAAAATTATTAAGCTTACATGTACCTACTGCAAATAGAATAAAGGAAGAAGAATATGAGGCAGCAAATACTTAAAGTCATATCCATAATTATTATTTACTTGTTATTAAGCAGCTGTTTTGAATCTACCCGTGATGCAAATGGATTACTTACAGATCACCAAAGTACGGTAATTCAGAATTATATAATATCACAAAATTCTAAAAAACTTCAAGTGAACCTTAAAGAGAAGTTCGGTTCAAATTTAAAAGGAGTAAAATTAATAGGAGTTAAACTAATAAATGAAGATTTATCAGGAATAGATTTAACTTCCTGTGAAATATTACGTACTAATTTTGCAGGTAGCAATTTAGAAAAATCTATATTAACAAATGCTATAATACAAGAAAGTCATTTTGCCGATTCAGTAATAAAAAATATTTCCGGATATAATGCTGACTTTCGAGGTTCAATTTTTAACAAAATAACATTACAAAATACAAATTTTGTTCAATCAAATTTTAGTGATACTGCATTTAATAAAACTACTATAAAAAATGTTAACTTTGAAAACTCTAAATTTAGTCATGTATTATGGAGCAATACTACTATCGATGGTGTTAATTTTCAAAAAGCTAACCTAAAGAATAATAGCTTTAAAAATACTAATATAACAAATTCAATATTTTACGGTACGGATTTAGAAAAAAGTGTAATAAATAATACCAATTTTACTAATAATTATTTTGAATCTAGCGACCTAAGTCAAACTAAATTAACAACAGTAATAATTAAGGATTCTAACTTCACACAAAGTATTTTTAATGAAGTAAGCTTTAATAATGTACAAAGTAACAATTCTTTCTTTTCATACGCTTCCTTCCAAGATTCAATATTACAAAATATTATTTTTACTAAATGTGATTTACAAAACAGCACAATTAGTAGTGCAGTTTTAAATCAGTTTAAAATTGATAATAGTATATTAAATAATATGAGTCTAAACAATAATAAATTTAATAATTTATCTATAAAAAATAGTACTGCTCATTTTGTAAGGATTAATAAAACTAAAGGTTCAAATCTTACTTTAGATAATATTAGCTATACTAACAATATTTTTAGCAATAATGATTTTAAACAATTTATAGTAATTAATACCGATTTAACTGGCAGTGAAATAATAAACTCAAATATAACTAACGGACAATTTAATAATGTAAATTTTACTAAAACTGTCATACAAAATGTAAATTTTACAGATGTTAAAATTAATTTAGGAAATTTAAACCAAGTAGCTCTAATAAATTCCAATCTAATAAATACTATAGTTATTGATTCTACCCTTTCTAATTCACAAATAAATAATATTAACTACCAAGCATATTCTAGTTTTATTAATACTAATGTTTCTAATAATATTATTTTAAATAGTGATAATTCGAATAAAACCCTACCAAATAATATAATAATACACTCAGCAAAAGATCTACAAAAAATAACTAACTTAGCAAATATGAATTTAACAAATTTTGATTTGAGCAATTTAATATTTGATAGAGTAGATTTTTCAAATAGTATTTTTAAAAATGCTAACCTAACAAATACGGCAATTAAAAACTCTTTCTTACAAAACGTAGATTTTTCTGCAACAACAATTTCTAAAACAGATTTTTCAAACTCAATATTAACAGATAGCATATTTAAATCAGCTAAAATTGATCAGGCTAACTTTAGTAAAGCTGACCTAACAAACGTTGATTTTAGTGATGCAACAATTAAAAATACTTCGTTTAACGAAGCTAAGATAGGAGGAATGAACGGGGTGGAATAATTTATTTAAACATCATAGCTAAACAACTGCAAAGAGTACAGCAATACCATGCAATAAAGCCAATCACACAACGTGGCAATGAGTATACTTCACGTAAATAAAAATTAGTAGAAGACAATCAACTTAAAAAAGAGCAAGGAGTCTATAAGCTGAGGAGCAAAGCATAATACGAGCACTGGAGGACTGACAAAAACAATATATCCAATTTTTCAAGTTGATCAAGTATATGTCCTACATTTGGTTGCTTTTTAAAAACCTTACTTTAGTAGAAAAATATTAAACGGTATAAATGCATTATTATTTATAAACGTAGGACATTGTTTCTTCATTCTATTAATCATTTGTTGTTATTTAAGATTATTTTCTTTTGTTTTCCGGCTATCCTTTTATAGATTTAGTAGTTTAATCAGTTTCTACAAATATTTCCTGAGGAGTTTGTAGCTGATCAATTTGCTCAATAATGTTTTAATCTTCTTTTATCTTTGGTTTTACTCCTTTCACATCAATATATTTTATAACTTTTTTAATTTTATTTAAGATTCTTTTACTTGTTTTTGGAAAATTTTTGGGGCAATGACTTAATCAAGTTAATAAAACTACTACATATTTCTTTTAGAATATTAACTGCAGGTAAAGCTATTTTCTGTATTCATACATAATATTTTACATAACCCGCTAGCAACAACCTAATATTTTAGACTCATATTCTTAGACATAGGAGATTTATGTCTAAGAATATCCCTAACTTCAGTTAGATTATTAGCTAAATAAAGTAATGCTTTTTCTCCTCTAACTTGGTAGATTGATTAGCACATAACTAGCTATATCTGCCTGAACATCTATAGTATCAATAAGTATTATATTTTTAGTATCATTAAAAGAAAGGATGTCTTTGTTTGCGTTATATGGCTATCTTCTCTTAATTTATCTAGCACATCATATAGTTTATAAATACTTATCCAACACATCCGACATGATTTTACGAGCTATTGGGGCAGCTGCTTTACTCCCCCCTCCCCCATGATCAATAAAAACAGTAATGGAATATTGAGGATTATGATAAGGAGCGAAACCTAAGAATAAGGCATGATTACGCCTTTTCCAAGCAATAGAATCACGGCTTAAATCGTCTTTAGCATTTAGTTTACTTTGTACTTGAGAAGTACCTGTTTTACCAGCAAGTTTCCTATTTTCCCCTAGAATTCTATTATAGTACGCTGTACCTCCCGCAATATTAACAGTATTATATAAACTGTCTTGTATTATTTTGATATTTTCAGGCTTAATATTGACATTATAAAATTCCGGATTATTTTTTAATATTCTGGGTGTATAGAGCTTGCCATGGCTTGCAATAGCTGTAATAAATCTTGCAAGCTGAATTGGTGTCACTCCTAAAAATCCCTGCCCAATTGCTAAATTAAAACTATCCCCTATTGACCAAGGCAACTTGAATTTTTTCTTTTTCCATTCTTTGGAAGGGATAAAACCCGTATTTTCAGGAGCTAAATCAATACCGGTCTTTGAACCAAATCCAAATTCTCTGGCAACTTCAAGAATTTTATCCGGCCCTATTATTCTTGCTAATTCATACATATAAATATTACAAGAATGTTTTAAAGCAGACATCATATCAAGAGTACCATGTCCACTATGATTCCAACATCTAAAGCTATTAGTATTCAGGGCAGAGCTACCATCACAAAAAACGGTTTTATTAGGATCAATCCCTAGTTCAAGGGCTGCAAGTACAGTAATTATTTTAAAAACTGAACCTGGAGGATATGAGTTTTGTATCACCTTATTAATTAAAGGTTTATACGGATCTCCTGTTAAACTTTGCCAATAATTTTCAGATAATTTACTGAAATTATTGGATTCAAAACCTGGTGTAGAAGCACAAATTAATACGTTTCCGGTTCTAGTATCCAGCACTATTGCTGAAGAACCTTTAGGATTTAAATATTGCCATATCTTTTGTTGAAGAGAAGCATCAATATTTAAATATATATCTTCACCTGATTTAGTAGGGGTACCTGATATTTCTCTTACCTGTTTACCGTAAGCATTGACTTCTACTTTTTTATAACCAAATTCTCCTCGTAATTTGTTATCATAATATTTTTCAATACCGGACTTACCTATATTAAAATCACTTAAACTATATATATTTAACTCTTTCTTCTCTTGCTCATTTATTTGACCAAGATAACCTATTAAGTGAGAAGTAACACTTGAAAAAGGATAAAACCTCAAATATCCTATATCAATAAATATTGAAGCTAGTTTATGTTTTTGTTCTTCAATCACTGATACTTGCTGCCAATCAAGCTGATCAAATATTACTAAAGGTACATGACGACTAGATTTTTTAATCTTTTGTTTAATAAAATTAAATTTTTCTAAAGATAAATTTAAAATATTACTAATTATTTCTAATTCATCTCTATAATTATTATTAATGCTTCTATCTATTACTAGTTGATAGCATGGTTTATTAGTAGCTAGAATATTGCCGTCTAAATCATAAATGCTTCCTCTACTAGGAGGTAGTACAACAAAATTAATACGGTTTTTATCTGATAAAGTCTTATATTCTTCACTTTTAATAAGCTGTAAATAAAACATTCTTATTCCAAGCAAAGATAAAAATCCGAGTTTACCGACTCCGATTACAAATGCCCTTCGTGAAATTAACTCACCATGTAGTATTTTTTTATTTAGCATACTTCTTAAAGTAATTCATAGGCGGGTCAAGTATAAGACGAACTAAATTATAAGAAAATATAGTTGTAAAAAATTGAAAGGAAATTGTTAAATATCCGTCTGTGTCTAACTTTTTGATTGTTACTAGTAAATACTTAAAATATAATATAAATAAACAATAAACGCAAAAAATAATGAAATGTATCAAATAATTTTTAGTTACACAATATTTTGAAGATACTTTATAAATCATATATGCCAATAAAAAAACTAAAGAATTTGTACCGATAGGTGTCCCACTTATTTGATCTATCAATAGACCGAGGAAAAACATTCCAAAAATATTTAATGAATATAACGACATAAAATAATAAATAAATATAATTTCTACCGCCGGAAAAATTCTGCTTTGAATATTTATTCTATAACTTACCAACGGAAATAATATTATAAAAAAACATAATAAAGCAAACAATAATTTTAATATTATTTGTAAGCTATTTTTATATATTTCTTGTTTTATTTTTAACATAAAGAGTTTTTTATATTATTTTGTCGGCAATTGTCATGTTACAGTTTGATTGGCAATTAGGTTGTCATCCCGCGACTTAATCGCGGGATGACAACAAGAAATCTAATGAACCCAACAATCAAACCATATCCAACGTGTACAAAATATAAATTAATTTTCTATTTTGTACAGTGTAAAAAAATGAATATAGACTCTACTAATTCACAACAAGTTTATTCATTAAATTTCCATTTTTTGACATAAAAAACCTCCTTTTTATCTTATAAGTAAAGATTAATTTTTAACTTTCCTCTTCATTTTGTTCTATCGGTTCTAAACCATATAAAGATATCATACGTTCAAAAACTCTACCGGCAGTCGGAGCAGCCGTCCAGCTTGCTGTCGCAAAACCAAAGCTTTCTTTATTAGGCTTTGGTTCATCAAACCTGATAAAAATAACATATTGCGGATTAGATGCAGGTAGTACACCTAAAAATGATGAAGCTCTACTATTTTTAAGATATTTCTTTTTACCTCCTGCACCTTGTGAAAGTTTTTCTGCTGTACCTGTCTTGCCGCCAACAAGATAGCCTTTGACTTCTGCCCTTTTGCCATTACCTTCTTTTACTACCGATCTAAATAATTTCTTCATTTGGGTAGAGGTATTTTCACTAAAAACCCTTGTACCTATTACTTTTTCATCCTTTCTTTTTAATAAAGTAAGATCATATAAAGTACCGCCGTTAACAACCGGTAACATTGCTCTAACAAAATGCAAGGGACTAATTGAAATGCCATAGCCATACGACATAGTAACACTCGTTAACTCATTCCACCTTTTTTCGGAAGGAAATAACGGCGTACCCCGTTCCGGCAATTCTATTTGTAACTGATCTAATAACCCTAATTTTTTTAGATATTTTTTAAAATTGCTTTTGCCAATTTCAAGCATAATTTGACTTGTACCAATATTTGAAGAATATAGAAAAATCTCAGGTACACTATGCCACCCTTGCCTTGGCGTATAATCCTTAAGCTGGAACCCTCCTACTTTCATATAACTAATGTCATAAGCATCGTTCATATTTATTGCACCGGTATCAAAACCGACTGCCAGAGTTAATGCCTTAAACACTGAACCCATTTCATAAATGCCAAGACTTGCTATATTAAATAACTCTTCTGGTCTTGCTAAATTAGGATGATGAGGATCGAAATCAGGCTTATTTACTAATGCTAAAATCTCGCCGTTATTTGGATTGGCAATAATTCCTACTGCTCCTATAGCATTAAATTGCTTTAAAGTTTTATCAATCTCCTCACTTAAAATACTTTGCAACCTTATATCAATTGATAATTTAAGTGGCTCTTTCCAGTTCCCTGGTTCATTTAATGCATGATCGGAATTAGTTAAATACTTATCATAAGCGAGTTCTAGGCCACTAAGCCCCACCGAATCTCTACCTACATAACCGACAACATGGGACAATAAATTAGAAAAGATATAAATTCGTTTCTGCTCTTCTTCAAAATCAAAACCCAGTAACCCAAGACTAGTGATTTTTTCTTGCTGACTAGGTAATAAATCTCTTTTAACCCATATAAAATTTTTATTTGACTTAAGTTCTGCAAGTAATTTAGCTTTATTAATATCAGGTAAAATTTCCGCTAGCTTTTTTACAGAAGTTTCAGGATCAAGTACTATTTGTGGATTAGCAAATAATGACGCAGAAGGTAGATTAACTGCTAATAAATTACCGTTACGATCAACTATTTCTTTTCTAAATTGATTATTTTTTTTACAAGAATTGAGATTCTTATCGTAAACACTAGTAGCAACAATTATTAACCTATAAGATAAAGTACAAAAAAGAAAAGAAAATCCACAAATAACAATCAATAATCGGATTTTTATATTTTTACTACAAACATTCCAAATTATTAGACTTTTAATTGCAGGTTTCCATTTTTCTAAAATATATTTCATAAAATAAGTTGTCATCCCGTGACTTGATCACGGTATCTATATATAAATATTAATTTTTTGGATACCGCTCTAACAAGTGGCGGTATGACAATCACTTCACCCTACTCGAAACAGTCTGTATATACTTATTATTCGTAATTCTTCTATAACGCCATTTACTGTCCTTAGGAATACTAATATTATGAACAACTTTAATATTTTGGGTAGTAGTAGGTAGCAATGGATCCTTTATCATTTGATAAGATTTAACTGTTTCTAATTTTAAATAAGCCGCTACAAGCTTTTTTAGCCTAGCCGGTGACATTAGATAAGCTTGCTCTGCTTTTAAAATATGAATATTATTATTCTCACTATTTATTTGTTTTATAACACTATTTAATTGATAATCAAGGGTTGAGACCCGCTCCTTTATGCTAAACAAACTACATACTGCTATAATTGTTATCAATAATGTTAAATAATGGAATTTTCTTATACTCATAACTCATTTACTCATATATCAACTTTTGCTGCCCGCAGCTTTGCCGATCTTGCTCTAATATTCAATGCTACTTCTTTATCTGACGGTGCTAACACTTTGTTAGTAATAATCTTAAGCCATTTATTTGGATTAATGACCGTATAGTCTTTAGCATACTTTGATCTTGCTACCAGCTTTTCCGAATTTTCTTTAAAGAAATTCTTAACTATTCTATCTTCTAAAGAGTGAAAAGATACCACAACTAAACGTCCGTCTTTATTTAATATATTCTGCACATTTGCTAAAAATCTTTCTAATTCTCTCAGTTCATCGTTAATATAAATCCTAATAGCTTGAAAGGTTTTAGTTGCAGGATCAATTTTGCTTTTTCTAAATCCTATACTACTCCTAACAATCTCGGCTAACTTACCTGTACTATTAATTCTCACTGTTTTTCTATATTCTACAATTCTCTTAGCAATTCTGCGTGAAAAATGTTCATCACCATACTTGTAAAGTATGTCGGCAAGCTCCTTTTCTTTCACCGTATTTATAAATGTATCTGCACTTAACCCTTGTCCGCTCATACGCATATCTAATGGGCTGTCATGTAAAAATGAAAATCCTCTATCTGCTATATCTAACTGCATTGATGAAACACCCAAGTCTAGAACTATCCCATCAAATTTTTTGTCCTTAAGCTTTGTAAAACAATCCGCAAAATTCGTTTCTATAAAATCAAACCTAATACCATAATTTTGTTTAATTCTTTCAGCTATTTTAATCACATGCGGATCACGATCTAAAGCTATCACATAGCATTTACAGCTTTCTAATATTGCTTTGCTATACCCTCCTGCCCCAAACGTACAATCTAAATAAGATTCACCATCTTTTGGAGCTAAATTTGCTAGCATTTCATTTAGCATTACCGGTATATGAGATTGCGGCATTAATTTGCATTCCTTAGAGTTAACCGTTTTTCATGGGCAATTTTTTGAGCAGAATTTAAATATTTCTCAAAATTCTGTGGCTGCCAAATCTCAAAAATCACTCCCTTACCTACAAAACATGCTTGCTCCTCAATCCCTGCATGATGCATTAAAGACTGTGGCAATATAACTCTTCCCTCACCGTCAAACGAAAGTTGTACAGCTTCCCCAAATATTATGGTCTCAAATGCATCACGTTCCTTAGAATAAGGATCAAGTCTTTCAATCATTTGCTTTAATTTTTCTATATGCGAAATACCACACACCTCTATACAGTTATTCCTAATCGATGGATAGGCAATTACGCCATTAAATAATTCTTTTCCTAGTACCGCACGGTAATTCGCCGGCACCGACACCCGACTCTTTTTATCAACACCATTTATATACTTCGATAAAAATACATTCATTGGTATAGCCTGGGTTAATTTGGGATTTAATGGAAAATTATAGGATATTATAGGAATATAACGGAGTCAAGGGTTTTAATAACTTAACATTTAAAATATTGACATCAGTTTTAAACTAAGCTAGTTTAAAATCAGTTAAAAATTTAAAGGTTGAAAATGCAAGTAGTTGACATCCCAATGTAAAAACTCATTTATCCAAATTAATAAAATGAGCTGCAAACGGTGAAGAAATAATTTATGTAAATCAGTCAAGCCTACAGCTACAGTCAACGTGTATCATATAATTCTAAGAAGCAACAACGTAAACGTAGATGTTGGAAAGGGAAAGTTGTTATAAAAGAGTATTTTGATAACTTACCCAATAATTTTATAGATTTTTTACCTATTAGATACACATATTTTATTGCAGTGATTAAATAATGATAAACACCTGCCACATCAAATAGCAGAAGTTATAGCTAATCCTTATAATATAATTTTTGTAAGCAGTATCAACAAAAAACACGGGAGATTAATATTAAAAAATCTTTAGGAAAGCTAGAAGCTCCAAATAATCTAGAAAAAGCCATTAAGGTTAATGCATTGAAAAAATTACTGATTTCTACAGCTCATAGCACTTAATATTGCAAACTTGCTGTTATATCATAAAAACCCATTTGTATAGATTATTAATAGCCCAAGCAATAGTATAGAGGTTTAACCTTACTAACTTGTAATACTCACATATCTAAATATTCAGACATACGATTAAAGCTTAATAATATTAATTAAGTATTTTTACAATTTTAATATAATCAAGATTAATGAGACCTTTAAAAAGGTATTGATTTATTAATTTGTGTTATATCTTATTTTTAATATAAATAAAGGTTAATTATACCACAATTTGAATGTATAGCTACTTTACTTAGATCATTAGGAAATTACTTCTATACTCTACTATCATGCATTTATAAAAGATAATACTACCAATCTCCTAATAGATTTTGAAGAATGTGACAATAACACAAATTATAAATTTTATAATTGGGCAAGTATTAATGAGAAAATGTCCGGAAGAAAATAAATATACTAATTAACTCCATAATAAAAGATAGATACAAAATAAATTTTGTATTTTAGTTTTAAAAATTTTCGGTTTCTATTTTCGGCACCACTATACGATGTTATCGGGAATATAATAAAAGATTCAAATATACCAACTTTTTAATATAGGCTCTAATAATACCAAAGATTATATTATTTTTCAGAAACTTTACTTCATAGGCTTTAGTACTAACCATACATACTGTGCCGGATTTATTATATTTGATTCTTCCTTAACATTTTTATCATTTACTAAAGATGGAGTAGTAACAATTTGTTGTGTACTTTTTGCCATATTAGCTATTTTTAAAAATACAAGAATATTGTAAAAAGAATAAAAAACTTTAGACCAAACTAATGATTACTACTTATATGCTTATAGGATATACTAAGTAAAAAAGAAAATAAGTTTATAGAATATCAAGATAATATATATAATCCTGATAAAGATATTTATGAAAAAAATAGTATATTAAAAAATAATAACCTATATAAAAACTTAACTTAAATTTATGCTTAAAATACCTATAAATAATATTATCGTATTCATATACCTAATATCTATTCTACTCATTGGTATATATTACCGAGCTAAACATAGTAGTTTTAAGAACTATGCAAATGTTGAAAGCACAGTACAAAATAATAAACTATTACTAATAGCTACAATATTTGCAAGTTCTGTCGGAGGTGCTACCACATTCGGCATTATGGAAAAGGTTTTTTTAGGGCATGAATATTATGCTTACGCTCTTATACTTACAATACCGATAGATATATTAATTGCGATCTATGTAGTACCTCTAATTGCCAAACATTATGGAGCCGAAAGTATCGGCGATATACTAAGTACATATTACGGTAATATAGGTCGTTTTATCGGAGGAGTTAGTTCAGTTATAGTTTCAGTAGGGTTTTTGGCTGCTCAAATAAGTGTAAGCGGCTATATTTTTCAATATATCTTAGCAATAAATTATGTGAACGGGGTAATTTTAAGCTATAGTATAGTACTTATATATACTACAATTGGCGGTTTTCAATCTATTGTTTCCACTAATTTTTTACAATTTTTGGCGATGATAATCGCTATACCGACCATAACTTTTATCAGTTTAAATAAAATTGGTTTTGTAAATTTTATTAATAACTTCCAAAATGCAAATTTTGATCAAAGCAACTTACTGTCTTATACGATTACAGCAGCTTTAAACTTTAGCGTCATGAATCTATACCCTACATTTATCCAAAGAGCTTTAATTAACAAAAATTCAATACAAACTACTAAAGCAATATATGCAAAATCCGCTATATATTTATTCTTTTTAATTTGCATCACTTTAAACGGTTTAATTGCTTATAAGCTTTACCCAACCCAACAGTCAAATTTAGTATTACCTTATTTAATCAACCAAATCATCCCGCCTTTAATTCAAGGGATAGTCATGAGCGGCCTCTTAGCTGTTGTTATGTCTACTGCCGATTCTGATTTAAATGTTACTTCTATAGCTCTTGTTAAAGACATAATTAACCCTATACTTAAAGTAAAAAATCAGCATAAATTATTATTAATCGCCCGAATTATCAATATCCTAATAGGAAGTCTTGCAATAATTGTAGCCTTAAAATTTAATAATGTAATTGACTTAGTAGTGTTCTTCACCGGTTTTTGGGGGCCTGTAATATTAGTACCGTTAATAACAACACTTTTTGGTATCAGAGTATCTGAAAAAATAATGTTCTTATCATCACTTAGTGGAGCAGCCACTTTCTTAATATGGGAATATTATTCTCTATATCTAAAATATTTTAACCTCAAAGGAGTATTTGTAGGAACAATGACTAGCCTGATAATATTTATTTTAGGGCAGTATTATTCTAACTTCATTGTGAGAAAAGATTAATAATTAAATTATGAGGATCTTATGTTTAGACACAATAGTATCATTAAAAACGAAGAAGAAAATAAGTGCATAGCTATTCCCATTAAAAGAGAGAATGGTTTTATAAGATTTAGATACCATACAATTTATCAATGTTAAAACTGGATATTTACCTTGGACAACCCCTTATGCCCTAGACAGATCTTTGCATAAAACCTCTTCTCCAACAACAGAGAAAATATCGGTCATAATACATTACCGGAAATAAAAGAAAATGCTTCTTCTTAATTGGAATTACAGTAAAAAAACTATTGCGTGATAGCCCATTTCTGTAAAAGTGGGAATCCAATAACCACAATGCATAAGTACTATATAGTTTCTAAAACTAAAAAGTTTAAATTGCTTTACTTTTTTGAATTCGCACTTTTAAAGAAATGACCTTAAACGTTTTTCAAAACCATACAACTAATAAACATTTCTAATATCATGAGTTATAAATATTTATTTTATAACTTATATTAAAGCTACAACTTTTTTAGGGATAAAATTATGGCTCTTTACACAAGGTTGCAAAACATGATCTAAATGTTTACTATTATTGACGAGACAAATGAAACTCCTGAACCTATTTATAAGTGGAAGCGTAATAATTAATTATATTAAAAAAGGACTCAGAAGGATTACAAGACACTTGGATTATTTATTCTGTACCTAGTTATCAATAATAAAGCTATTAAAGAACCATGAGCAAAATGTATTAGTCATGAAGAATTTTAAATCATGAAATTCTGTGATATATAATAAAAAAGCATTAGCTGACAAAGTTAAATTAACTGCAGCTAAATTAATATAAAGTACAATAATTATGTAATGATTTAGTTAACCAGCATTCTATAAGCATTAATTTACAAGATCAATTAGTTATAAAATATTAGAGGATAAAAAATAATTAGCATGTGGGGATATGATGAGTAAGTCTTTGATTATATCTGAAGTAATTGAGATTTAATATGGCATTTGAAAAATATACAAATATAAAATGGAGTATGAAATGAATCTAAATTAAAAAATAATAAAACTAAAATTAGGGTTACTAGAATTGGCCAAGAGCCTTGGTAGTATATAATCAGCATGCAAAGCATGGGATATATTTTAGAGATAGCTATTATAGATTTAAAGAACCATATGAAACAGGTGAAGAAGACACATCATATGAGATTAATTGCAAGAAACCAATAATAGCTAATAGAGTAGATCTTGCTATAGAGAAAGCAGTGTATGGTCTAACAATAGATTGTTCAACTTATAGTTAATTAAGGGTATCAAATGAGTTAAAGAAGAAGGGAATATTAGTATTACCAGGAGGAGTAAGATCAATATGGCTTAGAAATGTAACAATTTAAGGCTTATAACTCAAATGGCTCAATATCATTCTAACTGAAGCACAGATACAAACTTTAGAGAAACGTAAGAATAATAAAGAGATACATGGGAGATATAACATCCAGATTATCTTAATTCTCAAGATACTTACTATTATGATCAACAGTAAATTCCTGTACTGCGTATTTTAACTGGTATCGGTGCAAATACAAAGGAAATATAGAGCATCATGCATTTGAACTATTTTTTTGGTATAGAAGGAATAGAGAACTATAACCAAAGTATATTCTCCTCAAACAAATGGTATTGGTGAAAGATTTCATAAAACTATGAAGAATGTATTTTTTTGACATGGGCACGAGACAGAAGATCTATTCTTCTCTTGAATTGCTATAAAAAGATCTAAATGAGTGATTATTTAATTATAATTATATGAGACTACATTCTGGAAATATAGTAAGACTCATATGCAAACTTTTGAGAACAGTAAAAAGCTGGCTCTTGAAAAGAAATAATGAGATACTATCTTTTAAGTATTATGTTTAACAGCAACACTTAACTGACAAATATTCTAATAATTTATAATAGTGTATGTAAGATTAAATCTTGATTAGTTAAACTTATGCAATGTTCTAAAAATCAGCTCAGCAAGTGATTTACTAATTCCATTGACTTTAACAAGCTCATCTATAGTTGCATCGCACACTGCTTTGTATGAACCGAAGTAATGCAGCAATGATTTTTTACGAGCCTCACCTATACCCTCTATGTCATCAAGACTTGATAATTTGATGGCACGCGATCTACCTAGTCTATGATTCCTTATAGCAAAACTATGAGCTTCATCTCGTAAGATTTGCAAATATTTCATAACTGACAAATTCTTATCCAAAGTAAATACTTCCTTACCTATCATATGGAATTGCTCAAGACCAGCATTTCTATCAGAACCTTTTGACATACAAACAAAAGGAATATTTATTTTAAATTTATCCATTACCTCTTTAACAACGCCTAAATGTCCCCTACCACCGTCTATAATCATTAAGCTTGGCAATTTATATGACTCTTGATTTAATCTTGTAAGCCTCCTTGTTAGAACTTGTCTTAACATCTCATAATCATCACCCACCACAACATTGTATATACCGTTGGTGTCATCCCATGGCTTGACCACGGAATCCAGATTGTGTATCAATGTACTCGATCCCGCGATCAAGTTGCGGGATGACAATGAGAAAACCCGATATTCCTTTTTATCAAAACCTGACTTACTGGCAACAACCATAACTCCGACAGCAAACTTACCTTGAATATGACTATTATCGTAAATTTCTATTCTTTCAGGAATCTCAGAAAGATCAAATAATTCTTTAATTTCAAGCATAATCTCTTGATTTTTTGTAAATTTCTTCAAATATTGCTCAATAGAAAACAAAGCATTTGTTGTGGCATTTTGAACTAGCTTGGCTTTACCTCCACTAATAGGCATTATAATATTGAGTTTAGTAATATTATTGATTTTCTTAATTGCTGCTATAACATCCTCTTTATCATCAACCTCATTATTAATAATAATCTCCGATGGTAATTGTTGTTTTTGATAAAATTGCAATAAAAAATATTTTAGCACTTCCTCTTTAGTGCTATTTTCTGTGGAAGTAGGAAAATAAGGAATATTACCACATGCCTGCCCTGCCCTATATAAAAACACTTCTACGCAATAATGTCCGTTCTTTTCTACAATAGCGATTATATCTGCATCTTTAACAATATCTGAGATACCTGCTTTAAGCTGCACATAACTAAGTGCTTTAATACGATCTCTAATTTCTGCTGCCTCCTCAAAACACATCTGACTACTTAGCTCTTCCATCTTTTGAGATAGGTTCTGTTGGAGTTCCTTAGTACAACCTTGTAAGAAAGCTTGCACCTGTATTACTAGCTCTGCATAATCTTTTTTATTTATCTTACCGACACAAGGAGCATAACAACGTTTTATTTCATATTGTAAGCAAGGACGAGTACGTGAATTAAAGTAATTATCTGTGCAGGAACGTAATTTAAAAATTTTTTGTAGTTCGGTCAAAGTAGTATTAACCGCCGTAGGCGAAGCAAAAGGACCAAAAAACTTGCCATCACTTAGAATTCTACCCCGATATTTTAGCAATTGTGGAAAATCATGATCTAAACGTAACTTGATAAAAGGAAAAGACTTGTCGTCCTTAAGAAGAATATTAAATTTTGGCTGAAATTTTTTGATTAGCTGCGCTTCTAAAAGCAGTGCCTCAACTTCGGAATTAGTGATGCTATATTCTACAAAACGAGTATTTGCAATCATCTGAAGCGTCTTATTATCTAAATCTAGTTTAATATAATTAGTAAGACGCTTTTTTAAATTTTTAGCTTTACCGACATAGATAACTTGCTTGTTAACGTCATACATTCGGTAAACCCCTGGACATTCAGGAGCATCTACAAGTCTAGATTTAATTAACTCACTTCCGGTAGCATCTGAGGTCATATATAGGGTATCCTATGTCATGCCCGACTACACAGGAATGACATTAAATTATTTGTTGATCCATGTAATAATGTTGCTAATTCCTCACTGTATTATACGGATTGTCATTTGCTACTTTAACATCCACTGTTTTTCGTGTATTATCATCAAAGAAAAAAGTTATTTTAAAACTGCTTCCTACATTTAAAGGTCCTTTTAAATCATAAAGCATAATATGCATACCACCAGGCTTAAAATCAACGTTAATATCACCAGAAATTAAAAACGGATAATCTACTTTTACCATCTTACTAACACCACTCTCATCAGTAATTGTTTGATGCAGTTCTATTTTATTTGCGATATCTGCAGATATATTCACTAAATTATAACTACTACTTCTACTATTTACTAATGTAAAATACATAGCAGAATTGCTAACCTTACCTTGTACATTTGCTGCAGTAGGTCTTGCCCAAGGCTGTATAAAGTTAACAGCTACCGCTGCAGGTAATAGGTTAATGGACTCATAAGAAGAATTTGTAGAATTAGGATTTTGAACTGTTTGGTTATCAGCATAGCTTACCAGACAAATTAAAGTTATAAAACTAATTAACAATGTTTTTAGCATCATAATACCTTAGATAAATTAAAATAAAATATTAGCATAAATTAAATATAAATCTAGTTTTTTAAAAGATATTTTTTGTACACTTCTTGCGGTAACCTCTCTATAGTATAATGATCTAAAAAATTTATTAATTGTTTTTCGTCTGTTTTTCCTGTTTCACTTAACATCCAACCAACCTACTGCTTTACGCATTAAATCATGTTTATTGTTTAAGAGTAATTTTGCTATTGCAAAAGTCGTATCTAATTCATTATTATTGATAAAATACTAAGTAACAACATAGCTATGCGTATTTCCTAAAGAATTTTCGATTTTTGTTAATGTAAAACGGTAACCCTTTTCTTTACCCTATAAATAAGCTCTGATTATATGATGGACTAAAGCATCTCTAAATTCTAATTATTTACGTGTTTTATATTGCATAAAATAACTAATGCTCAAAATCTTTCTTCATTAAATTCTGAAGTAATAAGCCGACTTAAATTATCTAATTGCTAAATAATAACTTTTAGCTACCTTATGTAAAGTTGGCACGATAACTCCAATAACCCGATCATGCTCTCCATAATCTCCTTCCCTAGTTTTGAAGAATAGCGTTCTACATTCTAAAGAAATAGTATCTAAGCTAAGCAAAATATTCCCAATTTGTTGTAAATTTTCTCTCATGCTCAATAAGCCATTTTTTACGATCTGGCCCTGAACCGTAACCACCAAGCTCACCGTTATTGTTGATGATGCGGTGACACGGAATAATTATAGCGAATTTATTTGCACCATTAGCATTTGCAACGGCTCTATAAGATCTTTCCCTACCCATTACTTTAGCTTGAGCAAAGTAACTTCTTGTTTCACCATAAGGTATATTCATTAGCTCTTGCCATACTAATTTTTGAAACTCGCTTCCTAAAATATATATAGGCGTATCAAATTTTTTTAAAGTACCGGTAAAATACGATTTAAGCTCCTCTTCGATTGATGAAAGCGGTTTAGTGCGACCTTCAATAATAACTGATTTTGTTTTAATCTTAAGTCTCTTAACTTTATTCTCTACTCCTTTACTTTCAGCAAAATCGAGCAAATAAAGTCTCTCTTCATTGCTAATTGCTAGGATGGAACCAATCGGAGTATCAAGCCAAGCTGATTTTAAAACATTATTAATTTTCATATCCATATTGTAGACTGTACAAATAAATAACATTAAGTTACATTCAACAAACAATATAAAAAGCCCTAAATTAACCTATCATTTCTTATACGCTTTCTTATGCACTAGACACTCTAGATAATAATTTATTAAAACAAAATGCAACAGTTTATCTATAAGAACAGAATTATGAGCCAGTACGGCAACACTGATAATTACTTACTATAAAAGCACTTTAGAAATATTAGGAAATTATTACAATAACCCGGCTATAGATATTATATAAATCTTGATAGCTTAAAAATTCTACGTTATTGTAAAGAAAATTATACATTGTTTGTATATTATCTTCATTACTTAATAATCAATAGCAAATTACAAAAGTAATTCACTATTTACGTTATTTAAACTAAATCATTTAACTTAATGCTTTTTTGAATCAATTAAACTTTTCACAACATCACTTAAATTTTCAGTATTAAAATTAATCCCCAATTTCTTTTTTACACATAATCATTAAGTAAATATCAAAAAATGCTTATTTATAGTATTGTTTGTCCAATGAATAATCATTTTTTTCTTAATGATCTTATAAGTATCAAGAGCAATTTTCACATTCGTTTCATACTGATTTTAATATATTTGATCCTGTAAGAAGTGAAATAATTTGCTATAAAAAGCTGTTATTGTTTTATTGTTGCCTAATTCAATCGGCACATCATTTTTAAATTTAGATCTTATTTTTTAAACTCTATAAAGCTGCATATTCTGTAAATGTTATCATAATTATTTGTGTTATTTATAAGGGTAGATAATTTTTGATAAAGACAGGATCGCGATATTGATATAATCCTTAATAGAATCTTGTATTTGATTAAGCCATATCTACGACCATGATATCTGTTCTTTTAATAAATTTTTCAAACATTTCATTGTCAAAAATGTTAAACACTGCAGTCTTCGTAATATAATCGATAATAACACACTTATCAAACAATTTTATTATTTGACTAATATATTTTTTATCCGGTTTTTCTTTATAATGCTTTTCCACTATCTCTTTGAGGTTATTAACGCTTTTCATTCTGTAGTTCTTGTAAAGAAACTTCAGATAATTTATTAGCATTAGAGGCTATAGACATTAGATTTTTATTCAATAAGAAATAAAACTGATTGCGTAGCTAAATACTATTAAAGCTGTTCAAAATCCAAATCATTAGGCACATTTATAAAAATATTTTTAATTTCTTGCAGTAATAGAAAAAGTTCTTTTAACTTATCATCTGTACAAAAAATATAGCATCTTCTAAATCTTCTTTATCAAAATTGTTCAAACCATAATTTTCATAAATTTGATATGCTTGTTTTAATTTTATTCGATAACCATATATATTCAATTATGTACCTGTTGTATCTTTACTTTAACTTTCCCTTTTTCTCAAATAGACGATTTGTGCTAGCAATTGCCTATAAAAGACTATGTTTTTATAATTCTTTACATATGTAAATCATAATATTACTAATAGTATCTTTATAAAATTTGTTGAATCCATCACACCAAGAAAAATATCACAAGTAGCACTATTCATTTGATCAGTCATATCCTTATTTTATGATAGATTATATAGGTTAAAAATTGGAAAGACACCAATCTAGCTTTCATAAAACAAGATAATAAAAATACTTATCCAAATATTATGTTTATTTATAATTCAAAATTAATGGTAAAATATTTAGCTATAAATAAAAACTTACTTAATTAAAAAATTATTTTATTTGCAGCATATGGATTTTAAAAAAATTAGGATAGCTGAGAAGCCTAAAGATACTTGGTGGAGATGAAGGGAATCGAACCCTTGACCCTCTGCGTGCAAAGCAGATGCTCTACCCCTGAGCTACATCCCCAATTATTTGTTAGTGAGATTTAGGAAATGAAAATATTAAGATAAATTTTTAACTAGTCCCCAAGGTAATGGTTGACCGTTACTTCCTATTACTAAATCTCCGGAAGATTCATATTCGGCAGCTAGAAAAGAATTTTGAGCAGCAATAAGCTTTACTGGCTTGATTTTCTGACCGTTATGAAAATATTCTTTAGCTTGTTCCCTAGAAGTCGGGTTATTTTTGGAGGCAGTTTTTGCTTTAGCTTTAGACATATACCCTTAACTTTTTCTTAAACTTGTGTGGATTATAACACTTTTTCCTAAATTTGTCAATAACTACCGTGTTAAATATATATTACATCAAAAATTATTATTGCTATGTTATTACTTTTTCACCGACTAATGTTATTTTAAATTCTGCTATTTTGATACCATTTTTTCATTATATATTAAAACCCCACTCCTCTAAATTCTACTTTTACACTGATGATGATATCAGCGCCACCATATGATATAAATAACAGCTTATATATTGCATCATCTTGAATATCTTAAGAAGTATATAAACGACTATATCTTGTGCAATATCTAGAATTTGCTGCACTTAAACTTAAGTCTAGTACTAATTATTACAAGAACATTTGGGTAAAGCGGTTTCATCTATTCATTTGCACCATGACAATATTTATATTTCTTACCTGAACCGCATGGGCATAGCTCATTACGGGATACCCTACCCCAACTGGTAGGATCTTCAGGATTTCTATCTTTTGGGTCAATGCGTGATACAATAGGTTTAAGATCTGTCTCAATGCTACTTCCTGCATTATATTTACTAAATGCTGGATCTTCCCGACTTTCCTGCATATTTTTTTGGAGTTTTTTACGATCAAGCAAAACATCTTCCTTTTGAATATGTTTTAAGTCAATATGGAAGTGATATACTGTTTGAATAAATAATTCTTTTAAATTATTAAGCATCTGCTCAAATAAATTAAATGCTTCTCTTTTATACTCGCTAAGAGGATCTTTTTGTGCATAAGCTCTAAGAGATATACCTTGTCTTAAATGATCTAAGCTATATAAATGATCTTTCCAAACTTGATCAAGAGTAGTTAGTAAAATATATTTTACAGCATTATGCATTAACTCGCTACTGTAAGCTTCTTCTTTTGACTTATATATATCATGTGCAACTTGTATAACAGATTTGGTCATTTCTTCTTCCGTTACATCATTTTTATTTACTAAATTATGATCAAATTTTATAGAAAAGACACGATGTAATTCTAGACTTAAATTGTCTATATCCCAATCTTCTCTGTAAGATCCTGGTGGCATAAAAGTTAGCACTATTTTTTTGGCGAGCTCTTCAGTAGTACTATTTAAGAAACCATAACTATCTTTAGATTTGATAATTTCGGTACGTTGCTCATATATTATTTTACGTTGGTCATTCATTACATCATCAAAACGTAATAAATTTTTACGTATCTCGTAATTATGGCCTTCGACCTTTTGCTGAGCTTTCTCAAGTGAACGACTAATCATCGGATGATGAATAGCCTCTCCGTCTTTTAATCCAAGTGTTCTAAGAACCCCTGATATACGTTCTGAAGCAAAAATACGCATTAAATCATCATCAAGCGATAAAAAAAACTTAGTTTTGCCTGGATCACCCTGTCTCCCTGATCTTCCTCTTAGCTGATTATCTATCCTACGGCTTTCATGTCTTTCCGTACCTATTACAAATAACCCACCCGCTTCAATAACCTGCTTCTTTTCTTCAGCAATTTGAGCTTTTATTTCAGCTATTTTAGCTTCATAACTATGATCTTTATCCAGCTGCTCTATTAACATTTCAGGGTTACCGCCAAGCATAATATCAGTACCGCGTCCTGCCATATTAGTTGCAATCGTTACTGCCCTAAACCTACCTGCTTGAGCAATAATAAAAGCTTCCTGCTCATGAAATTTAGCATTTAATACTTTATGAGGGATTTTTTCTTTATTTAAAATGCTTGAAAGTTCTTCTGATTTTTCTATGCTTATCGTACCAACAAGTATAGGCTGACCACGATCATAACAATCTTTAATCAGTTTTAAGATAGCATCATATTTTTCTTTTTTACTACCGTAAATCTCATCATCAAGATCAATCCTTGTTACTTTGTTATGGGTTGGCACTGCAACTACATCAAGATTATATATGTCTTTTAGTTCAGGTGCTTCGGTCATAGCCGTACCGGTCATACCTGATAATTTAGGATAATTACGGAAATAGTTTTGAAAAGTAATGGATGCAAGAGTTTGGTTTTCATTTTGAATTTTCACATTTTCTTTTGCTTCTAATGCTTGATGTAACCCTTCCGAATATCTACGTCCCTCCATTACACGACCGGTAAACTCATCTATAATCATTACTTTACCATCTCTTACTAAATAATCTACATCGACGTCAAACATATTATGAGCTCTTAAGGCTTGGTTAACATAATGCACTAAAGTTAAATTCTCAAAATCATATAAACTGGAACCAGACTTTATAATATTTTCTTTACTTAAAAGCGATTCTATATGTGTAATACCCGGTTCCGTTAAGTTGATAGTTTTTAATTTTTCATCTTTTTCAAAATCACTTGCATTAAGCTTTCTTATAATTTTATCAATTTTACCATATAATTCTGAATTATCATTAACCGGACCTGATATAACGAGTGGCGTTCTAGCTTCATCTATCAAGATCGAATCAACTTCATCAATAATAGCAAAATTAAAAGGACGAAGTACTCGCTCTTGTATGCTATACTTCATATTATCTCTTAAATAATCAAAGCCAAGTTCATTATTTGTTGCATGGGTAATATCAGCATTATAGGCAGCTCGTTTTATCTCATCAGGCATACCGGCAACAATACATCCAACCGATAAACCTAAAAAGTGATAAATTTTACCCATAGATGCAGAATCACGACGTACTAAATAATCATTAACTGTCACAATATGTACTCCTTTTCCGGTCAAAGCATTTAAATATGCAGGAAGCGTTGCAACTAATGTTTTACCCTCACCGGTACGCATTTCGGCAATCATGCCTCGATGTAATATAAGCCCCCCTATAAGCTGAACGTCGAAATGACGCATACCACAAACTCTTCTAGCTGCTTCCCTCACTACTGCAAATGCCTCATATACTATATCGTCTAAAGTTGCTCCATTTTTAAGCTTTTCTTTAAACTCTACAGTTTTATGCTTTAACTCCTCATCTGACAATTTTTGTATAACAGGTTCAAGCGAGTTAATCTTTGTAATCTCGGAAAATAGTTTTTTTACAGTACGATCATTTGCAGTACCAAAAAATTTTGTTAATATAGAAAGCATTAAAGTCCTTTGATATTTTTAGTATTTTAGTACTTAAAATATAGGCATATTTTATAAAATTATCAAATGTTATAATTTTATTTAAATGAATAATTTTTGATTGAAAAGTATTTGTTTACTAAAAAAATTTGTAAATTATTATTAATAAATAAAATATTCTCAAATAGTTATTGACGGTTATATATTATTTTTATAAAATTTAAGCTTATGTTTAACACAATTACGAGTCATAAATGAAAAAATTATCTGTTATATTTTTATCAGTTAGCATGCTTTCCGGCATTGCTTTTGCCGATAAAGATAAGGTAGTTGCTACCTATAAAGGCGGTGAAGTAAAAGAATCGCAAATCATGAAAGAATTTAAACCACAGCTTAATATTCAATCAGGCGAAACAATCAAAAGTTTCAATGATTTTTCACCACAAGATCAGGAAAAATTAATAAAAATTTATGTTAATAATATTTTATTAAAAGAAGAGGTTGCTAAGTCAAACATTACATCCTCTAAAGAATTCCAAGAAAAACTTGAAAATGCCAAAAATCAATTAGCTCAACAAGAATTACTAGCAAATTATATAAAATCTCACATTACGGATCAGATGTTCGATGACGAGTATAATAAATATGTTGACAATCTTAAAGGTAAAGAACAAATAAAAGTTGCTCATATTTTAGTGAAATCCCAAAAAGAAGCAAATGAAATAAAAACTAAATTAAGCAAAGGTGGAAATTTTACTAAGCTTGCAGAAGAGTCATCTCTTGATAAAGCTTCAGCTTCAAATGGTGGCGTTATTGGTGACATTATACTAAATCAACCTGGACAGTTAGTACCAGAATTTGAAAAGAAAGCTTTTGCTTTAAAAGTAAATGAAATTTCAACTCCTGTAAAAACCGATTTTGGCTGGCATATTATCAAAGTACTTGAGAAAAAACCTGTTCCTATCCCAACAAAAGAAGAAGCAAAAGTAACTATTGATAATATATTAGCGACAGCAATACTAAAGAAATATATTTCTGATTTAGAAGCTAAAGCCGATTTAAAAATTATGTTACCTAAAGCAGATGGCAAAGCCAAAGAGTAATTATATTTAATATCATTCCTGGTGGAGCTGGATCTACATAGATCGGATCAAAACACATCTTTAATTCCAGCAACTACTGGAATATTAAGTAACATCCTAGCGAACCTGATTGCGGGACCCAACTAAAAATACTAAAATCATTAGTGCTTTAAATTGTTTTTCGGATCCCGTGGTCAAGCTACGGAATGACACCAAACAAATTTCCTGATTCACACACAATACCCGCTTTACTACAAACCCTCAACCACAGCAAATGCTACACATACAGGATAATCATCAGAAAGAGAAAGGTGAATATTAAAAGAAGAATATTTTTTTGTATAGTCTGAACTAACTTCTGCTATAGGCTTGCCTAAATCATCATTTATTATAGTAATATCTTGAAAATTTATACCTTGACCTATACCGACTCCAAAGGCTTTACTAACAGCTTCTTTAGCAGCAAAACGCTTTGCTAAAAAAGCAGCACGGTTGTTTGATTTACCCAATAAATCAAACTGTTTTAATTCCTTTAAAGTTAGAATTTTTTTAGCAAAAAGTTCCGGATATAAATGTAATATTTTTTCTATTCTAGGAATGTGTACTATATCAGTACCGATACCGATAAACATTTACTTATCTGTTTCATAATATTCACCGTTCTCATCAATAAAGATTTGATCATCTAAATCAGAATAATCTTCACCGATATAAACTTCAGGTAAATACTCAAATTTTTCTTCTACATTTTCCAAGTCATCTTGATTAACAAGCGGCTCTACCATAGTTCTTGTACACAGACTATTTATTAAGTCTTGTTCTAACTGAGCTATCGATACTTTTCCGGCAGCAATTCTACGTAATGCGATAACAGGGGGCTTATCACGCTTTTCTTTTTTGCTTTGACTAGTGTCTACTTTATAATTTAATAATTTAGCATATCTTGTTGCTAGGACAACAAGCCGAAACCTATCTGATATAATTTTATTACAATCTTCTGTCGTAATTCTTGCCATAATTCTGCTCCGTTTAAAATATTATACTACAAAATAAATAGGTAATGAGTATACGCGCAGATCCACTACAAAAAGAGCTAAAAGTCCACAAGGCAAGAGGAACAGAGCATATACTTAAATACGTGAGTACCGTAGCTCTTGTAGAACGAAAACACAAATTTTGAAAGTGCATCGAGTACGTTATACCCTTTTTATATCCGCACCGCAATTACTTAATTTTTTTTCTAAATCTTGGAATCCACGATCTAAGTGATATATTCGGTGTAATACCGTTTTGCTATTAGTACTAAGACCTGCTAAAATTAGTGATACGGAAGCTCTAAGGTCACTTGCCATAACTTCTGCTCCTTTTAACATTTTTACACCTCGAACTATAGCCTTATTACCTCGTACTACTATATCTGCTCCCATTCTACATAATTCAGGAACATGCATAAAACGGTTTTCAAAAATATTCTCAGTGATCATTGAAACACCGCTGCTAAGCGTCATCAGACTCATAAATTGAGCTTGTAAATCTGTAGCAAATCCAGGATATGGATTAGTTTCTAAATCAACTGAACTTAACTTTCCTGCATAAATTACCTGCACACCATTATCTATAGGCACAACTTTTATACCTGTTTCAATAAGTTTTAAAGCTATATTTTCTATAATACGATAATCAATGCCACAAATTTTCACATTACCTTTAGTAATAGCTGCCGCAAACATATACGTACCGGCTTCAATACGATCAGACAGTACTTTATAGCGTGCTTTATTTAAAGAATTTTTACCTTTAATTGTTATTTCACTAGTACCGACACCTATAATATCAGCGCCAATTTTAATAAGACAATTACATAAATCAACTATTTCCGGCTCTCGGCCACAATTAAAAAGCATTGTTTCACCTTCTGCTAAAACAGCTGCAAGTATTGCATTAATCGTAGCACCAACTGAAACTTTATCAAAAACAAAATGTGTGCCTTTTAAAGGTCCTTTACTCGAAGCGTTAATATAACCACCTTCTATTTCAATTATGGCCCCCATAGCTTTTAATACTGCAATATGCATATCTACTTGCCTTGCCCCGATAGCACAACCGCCTGGAAGCGATACTTTTGCTTTACCGTATTTGGTAAGCAAAGGACCAAGTACCCAAATCGACGCTCTCATTTTACGCACTATTTCATAATCTGCAGTAAAGTTATTTATATTGTCAGTATTAATTATAAGCTCACATTCATCTTGGTGTTCTATTATTTCAATATCTGCTCCGTGACTTCTTAGCAAATCTTTCATAGTACTAACATCTGTTAATTTTGGGACATTAGTAATATGCAGTTTATCGGTAAGAATAGATGCTGCCATAATAGGTAGCACAGCATTTTTAGCACCGCTAACATTAATACTACCTCTGAGAGGTTTACCTCCGTGAATAATTAATTTCTGCATAAATTTTTTATAAAAATGTTTAGATTATTCTTAACTAGAATTATTGTTATGTGGACTGGACAATACGCTTGGTTGTCATACCGTAACTTGAACACGGCATCCAGAAAAAAAATTAATAAAGATTGAATCCAGCTATCAAGTTGCAGGATGACAATGGAATAATTGATCGACACGCGCAAGCTCATTGCAAGAATTACAAAGGCTACACATCTAAATTCACGACATTCAAAGCATTCGCTTGGATAAATAATCTGCGAGGTTCAACAACGTCACCCATTAAAGTAGAGAAAATTCCCTCTGCTTCATCAACTTCTGCAACTCTTACCTGAAGCAAAGTTCTTTTTTCAGGATTAAGAGTAGTGTCCCATAGCTGATCAGAATTCATCTCACCAAGACCTTTAAAACGCTGAATATTTATAGTTTTTTTCCCACATTCTATAATGGTATTTAACAACTGACTCGGTATTAAAATATCGAATTCCTGACTTTTCACTATAAGCTTTAATTGCTTATCAAATATATCAAAAATCGTTAAAGCAAGCTGTGATATTTGTACAAACTCAAATGATTCCAACTGCTCTTTCAACAATATTTTACTCTCTTTTAAACCTCTGCTAAAACGGAAAAACTCTATTTTATTGTCATGTTTTAAAACTCCCCAATTAGTTTTATCAGGTGACTCTTCTAAGCTATTTAAAACATCTAAAGCTTTTTTAAGCATTAAATCACCTTCAGCCTCAAATATTTTGTTATTAAGTAATTTATGAATCGCAAGAATTTCTGTAATTGAACGATTAAATTTTTTGCTAGCATGATCAAGCAACTTGTTAAACTTAACTACTTTACTAATTAGGTCTTCTAAATTATCATCTACTAACTGCTCTTGACCATCTAGAATTAATGTTGCATCATTGATAGTTGATTTTATCAAATAATCTTGCAAAACTTGCTCATTCTTTAAATAAAGCTCGGCTGCTCCTTTTTTTACCTTATAAAGCGGGGGTTGGGCTATATATAGATAACCTTTATTTATTAGCTCCGGCATATGACGATAGAAAAATGTGAGCAATAAAGTTCTAATATGCGCGCCGTCAACATCGGCATCAGTCATAATAATAACTTTATGGTATCTAAGCTTTTCAAGAGAAAATTCTTGGTTATCAACACCAGTTCCAAGAGCCGTAATTAATGTACCGATTTGATCAGAACCAAGCATTTTATCAAACCTTGCTCGCTCAACATTTAAAATTTTACCACGCAGAGGTAATATAGCCTGAATCTTACTGTCCCTACCCTGCTTTGCAGTACCACCCGCCGAATCACCCTCTACTATAAACAATTCTGAAATTGCAGGATCTTTTGCATGGCAATCTGCAAGTTTACCGGGTAAGTTCGAGACATCTAAAACTGATTTTCTTCTCGTTAACTCCCTTGCTTTTCTAGCAGCTTCACGAGCATTCGCCGCTTCCATAATCTTAGCTATAATTGCCTTTGCTTCTGCCGGATGCTCTTCAAACCATTCAAGCACCTTTGTATAAACGACATTCTCAACAATAGGTCTTACCTCAGCACTAACTAGTTTGTCTTTTGTCTGAGACGAGAATTTAGGATCGGGAACTTTAACAGAAAGCACACAACATAGCCCTTCCCTAGTATCTTCACCATTAAAGTCATATTTAACTTTTTTATTAAGACCCGTAGTATCAAGATAAGCAGTAATAACACGTGTTATAGCTGATTTAAAAGCACTAAGGTGGGTTCCACCATCACGCTGCCTAATATTATTAGTAAAACATAAAATATTTTCATAATATGAATCATTCCAGTGCATTGCAAACTCAAGTTTTATACCAGACTCAGCATTATCTACATTAACTATTATACATGGGTGGATAGCGTGCTTCGCTCTATCTATATATTTCACATAAGCTTCTATACCACCTGTATAATAAAACTCTGCTTTCTTAGCTTCTTCAAAGCGATTATCTACTAATAAAATTTTTACGCCTGAATTTAAAAAAGCAAGTTCACGAAGACGGTGCTCTATAGTGCTGAAATCAAATTCTATATTAGTAAATGTTGCGACAGACGGGAAAAAAGTAACTTCTGTACCTTTTTTATCAATATTTTCTTTGACAATCGCAAGCGGAGCTTCCGTTGTACCATTATTAAACCTAATTAAATACTCCTTATTATTACGCCATATACGCAACTCAAGCCACTCAGAAAGAGCATTTACCACCGATACACCAACACCGTGCAGACCGCCTGAAACTTTATAGGAGTTCTGATCAAACTTACCGCCGGCATGAAGCTGCGTCATAATAACTTCAGCTGCCGATATGCCTTCCTCTTCATGAATTTCGACTGGTATACCTCGCCCGTTATCGGACACGGTTACTGAACCATTTTTATTTAATACTACCTGGACTAAATCGCAATAACCAGCAAGTGACTCGTCAATAGCGTTGTCAACTACTTCATAAATCATATGATGTAAACCCGATCCATCACCAACGTCCCCGATATACATTCCAGGTCTTTTTCTTACGGCTTCAAGACCTTTTAAAACCTTTATAGAATCAGCACCGTATGATAATTTGTTAAATTTTTCTTCAATTCCCGACATAATCTTTTTATATTTGGCTCTATTATTTGTTGCTAGAAACAATGAGAATTACTATAACGTAACTTATTAAAATAGTAAAGTTTCTTAATTAAAAATTAGTGAGATAACATGAATATATTAAAGTTAAAAAATCTTTTCGATGTAATTGATGATTATGATGTGTTTTTATTTGATCTTTGGGGCGTAATAATTGAGGGAGAGCATACATATCAAAATGTTGTACAAAATATTAATAAACTTATTAAACGAAAAAATGTATATTTTGTCACTAATGCCCCACAAAATATTTTTTTACTGCATCAAACAATTAAATCCTGGGGATTAAATGCAGAACCAGAAATGATCATTAGCTCAGGTGCAATAGCAGTGCAAATGATCCTAGAAAGTAAAGAGCGGTTCGGCATAAAAAAACCTGTAATATATCATTTAGGACATTTAGAAAATGATATATTAAACGAAATTCAATATCCTATTACCAATGATATAGAAAAAGCTAATATTTTCTTAATGACTATTTATAGGGATGAAAACGAAAATTTAGACTTAAACGAGTTCGATGAATTATTTAAAATTGTTGTAGAACGTAAAATGGTCAATATTTGCGCTAATCCTGATCTTGGAATCAATCAACACGGTGTTTATAGATATTGTAGTGGCTATTATGCTAAAAAAATAAAACAACTTGGTGGAAAAATAATTTATAGCGGCAAGCCGTACAAGGAAATATATAGCAAAATTTTTAAAGAATGTCTTAATACCCCTAAGAATCGTATTTTAATGATTGGGGATACTTTTTACACTGATATACTTGCAGCAAATCGCCTTGGTATAGACTCTGCCCTAGTATTAACCGGGAATTCTAGGAAATATCATATTAATTTTGATAATATTGATGAAAAACTGGAGAGTTTAACGAAATCTGCTATCAAACAATCGATTATACCTAATTTTATGTTGAATTTATCGTGATCACGTCATAATTTTCCCAAAGCCAATAATCCTTAATGTCACCCCGCGGTTTTACTATAGGGTCCAGTCTTTATTTTATGTTTTTTCTGGATCCCACGATCAAACCGTGGGTTGAGAGTACAACAACTCTATTGATATTATACTTATAATCTGCTATAGATTAAAACTTAAGCGGTCGTGGCGAAATTGGTAGACGCGCAGCATTGAGGGTGCTGTTCTGAAAAGATTGGAAGTTCAAGTCTTCTCGACCGCACCATTTCACTGGTTTTTACACGGTTAAATTGCCTCTCTACTATAGTTGTCTCTTTATCTTTGTCTAAGATCATTGCGCTCAAATTTTCTGTTTTGGCATTTCAGATTTTATGTTTATTCCTAACTTTCTGTTATTTTACCAAATGTCCTGTTTTATGGCACAATTATATTGATTCTACGTCCAGTGCATCCTGCTGAGTCTCATAGGCTAATAACGCTCTCACTATACCTAAAATTTTTATTTCTTATAGCAGAATAAATACAAGGTTCATATAAGATATTAGGATTAACACCTGATCGCAATAACTTTTGAACTGCTTCTAAATTCTTATCTTCAATCACAGCAATCAATAATTCTTCCTTATTATTCATAAATTGCACCATAATATATTAATAAAAGTACATGAATAAAGATATGATATTAGATTTGTCAATATTATCCAATATAACTCTTTTGCTGAATAAAAAATCTATTGCTTATTTGTACTCTGTGATTTATATTGATTAGCAAATTGTACACCACCTTGCGTCAAACCTAACTAAATCAGTTTTAAATAATTATAATTAACTAAGTCTATACTAAACTATTAGGTAAATAGGTTATGCCTAATTTCAATATATTTAAAAGCATTTTACCTGATCATCATGATCAATTTGCTGAGATTTTTGATCAAATTAATGATCTGCTCGAAGATCATAATTATGATGCTGCGGCAAGTAGACTGGCCGAACTTCATTATGCCGATTTAGCAGATTTCTTAGATAATCTTAACAATAAAACATATAAAATAATTATTCCTTTATTACAGGATAAAATTAAGCCTGAAACGTTAGTATCGTTAAACGCTTATAGTAAGCCTCTAATAATAGAAACTTTAGGCATAAAAAAATCTGCAGAATTAATCAATAAGCTAGTTATAGAAGATGCTATTGAAGTAGTAATTGATCTAGACAATGATATAAAAGATCTTATCCTAAGTAACCTTACTAAAGAAAAACAACACCAAATTACTGTAGGTTGTACATACCCCGAAAATACGGTAGGTAGAGTAATTGAGCGAGATTTTATTAATCTTCAAGAAAACTGGACGGTAGAGGAATCATTAAATTTTATCAAGAACGTAAAGAACGACTTTTATGCTGCTATCGTCACTAATAATAAATTACGTCCTATCGGTATTATTTCTCTCAGCACACTAATTAAAGGCAAAAAAAATGAATTAATAAAAGATTTGATGAGCAAAGATTTTAAGCTTGCAGATCCTTTTACCGACTTAAATGAACTAAGCTTTATTTTTAGACAATATGCTTTAACTATTGTACCAGTAGTAAATAAAAGCGGTAAATTAGTAGGTAGCGTATCAATCGATAATATAATTTATATTATTGAAGAGCAAGCTGGAAAAGATATATTATCATTAAGCGGGGTGCATACTCAGGATACTTTCTTCAATGTATTTTATACTGTAAAACATCGTTTTCCCTGGCTCTTTGTTAATCTAATCACTGCCTGCATGACCTCACTTATCATTAACCATTTTAATGACACTATTGCAAAACTTGTAACACTTGCAGCCACTATGCCTATTGTAGCCTCGATGGGCGGTAATGCCGGAACACAAGCCATGACCGTTACTGTTAGAGCCCTTGCTAATAAGGATATCCATTATAATAATGTCAATAAAGTTATATTAAAAGAAATAGCCGTATCAGCTTTTAATGGTTTTGTACTTGCAATTATTGGCGCAGGACTTAGCTTTATAATGTTACTTGACTTAAATCTTAGTGTAATTTTTGCTATTGCAGTTATTTTAAATTTCTTAATCGCCGGATTATTCGGCTCTGCTATTCCTATAATACTACATTACTTTGATATAGACCCCGCTGCAGGCTCCGGTGTATTTCTAACAACCATAACCGATGCTTTAGGTTTCCTAACTTTCTTAAGCCTTGCGCATATTTTTTTAGTGTAAATTTAGTGTTTTACAAATAAAAATATATACATATTATAGCAAGCAGTATATATAACTCCAAGACATTTATATATACCACAACTTGTATACCGATTTTAAGTCGGTATTATTATACTCATAAGATATGTCATGATCTATCTGCATATTCTGATTATTATTAGCACTAACTATAGCAATAGCTGCTCCAAGCCAAAATACAATAAGCTAATCAAATCAAAAAGAATTAACAAGTGTTCCTACTGCCAATACTACTACGGTTGCAACCTAAAGTTATAACAATAAGCAAAGCCACCACCCCAATAACGTTGAGGAATTGTTGTCATTGGGGTTAGATAAAGTGCGACAACCTAAATGTCTCCCCATAGAATATATCTCCTGAACGGTCATCCAACACGCAGTTACTACAACCAATTACAGTATAAGTTTTTAAATTAGCCATTATTAAGACAATAAAGTGACATTAAAAAAGTTGTAATAATGACTGTTACCTTACAACCTATAGCATCTCTAACCGCATATTAAAGCACTGATAGCTTAATACACATGTGGGACAATATGAAATAGCAGAATCATAGAGAAGCAGCATGCATCGGCTTCAGGAAACAATAGAGTGCTAAGAAGCCCCACCATATGTACACATGAGATCAAAGTATTCAAGAAGTGTACCTATTGATAGTAACCATACAGCTTCTTTTTAATTACGGGCTAAACCTCTTTACCCCTTTTGAGTCACTTAACATATTTTCTTTACAAATTAGTTTAAATTAATAAAGAACTACACTGTTTTATAAAAGCAGAAACACTAGATCTTAGGTCATTGCCTCAAAAAGGTTGATATCGTTATTGCTAAGAAAAATTGAAAATTTGAACAAAGCAAAGAGAAATAATGAATACTATTAGTATTCTTATGGATTGTCAAGTTCTGAACAAATGCTCGTAATAAAAGTATTTAGCAATGCCAAAATTTCTAATTTAATACTTGCAATTTGTCTTATAATTACTTATTATTTAGATTCGCTTAGATTAAAAAGCACTAAGGCGTTTTAATGTAATGAATTTTACCCCTTAAACTTTTTATATTAAAACGCCTTTATTTTATTTAAGCGGGTGTAGCTCAGGGGTAGAGCGCTACCTTGCCAAGGTCGAAGTCGAGGGTTCGAATCCCTTCACCCGCTCCAGTTACCTTTCACATTCCCACGAAAACGGGAATCTAAAAAGCATATAAAAAAAATTTTTATTTATTTTACCAAATATGTTATTTTATATTAAAGTTATTTTTTCTAGATTCCTGCTTCCGCAGGAATGGCATCGGTAAGCTTATTATAATTTTTGGAGCTATGCAGCAATATCAATCAAGCTATGGATGTATTATAAATTCAATTTTCTAAGCCATATTTTTTCTTAAAATCTTCTCATAAAATTACTGCTTCTACTTTTTCTTCTATATCACTTTCTATTGTTTAACGTATAATAATATATCATTTTGGTCTATCAATTTTCTTAACAAAGATTAGAAAGTATAATGTCTAGCTCTTTAGAAATTCTAGTAATTACAACTGTCATAAAAATAGCAACTTATCATTTTTCAGTAGTTTATATTAGATAAACTACTTTTAAATACACAATGTATTACCTTTGATTAACTTTATATTTGTATTTTACCCTTGCATAAAAAGTATTAGATAGCTATTTTTATTTTATTGCAACAATTCGGAAATTATATATGTCAGTAAGTATGCAAGATAATCAGGCAAATAATAACGACACTATAGAAATACAGGAAACAGATGTAGTGCCTATAGAAACAAATTCTCTACAATCGGGGTTAATGAGCTTAATACCAATGATTTTAATTTGTGCTGTCTTTTATTTCTTACTATTACGTCCACAAGAAAAACGTCGTAAAGAAAGAGAGAAATTGGTAAGTAAAGTTAAACACGGTGAAGAAGTTCTAACAAGTAGCGGCATTTACGGCATTGTGTCTAAAGTGAGTGAAAATGATCCTAATATTGAGATTGAAATTGCTAAGGATGTACATATTAAAGTTTTAAAAAGTGCTATTATCGATATCACCAGCCACTCTAAGACAGCACAGGTTAAAAAAGGAAACAACAAAAATAATAAAAAAGATAGGAAGGTCAGCGGTGCAAAATCTTCCTAAGTGGAAAATTTTTCTTTCAATTATATGTACGGTTTTTGCGGTTATTTGTGTCTTACCTAATTTCATGCAGGTAAACTATCAGTTTCTGCCTCATGCTTCAATAAATCTAGGGCTTGATCTTAGAGGTGGGGCCCACTTATTACTCGATGTTGATTTTGATACCTACTTAAATGATTCAATGGAGAATCTTGCCGACACTTTACGTAAAAATTTGCGTGAGGATAAAATCGGCTATAAAAATCTGTTAGTTAACAAAAATAACATTCAATTAGAATTAAGAACATTGGCAGAATTAAAGCAGTTAAAGAAAATAATTCATAAAATCGATTCCGAAATTATAGTTGAAGTTAATGAAAATAAAATAAAGCTTAACTACAGTGATTATAGATTAAATGATTTACTTAGCAAGGTAGTAGACCAATCTATTGAGATAGTTCGCATGAGAGTTGATAGTACCGGTACTAAAGAGCCAACAATACAAAAACAAGGCAATAAGCATATATTACTGCAAGTTCCTGGTGAAGAAAATCCTTCTTATCTAAAAAACATATTAGGCAAAACTGCTAAGCTAACCTTTCATTTAGTTGATGAAAATGCTAATATTGAAGAAGCAGTAAAAGGACATGTTCCTGTAGGTTCAATGCTAGTTAAAGGAGATAGCGAAAATCATGGAGAGTATTATGTAGTTATCAAGAAAAAAGTTGTTTTAGGTGGGGATCAACTGATCACAGCTTCAGCTTCTTTTGATCAAAACTCACAAGCAGTAGTTAGTTTTTCTTTTAACAATTTAGGTAGTAAAATATTCGGTGAAATAACTAAAAATAATACTGGTAAACGCCTTGCTATAGTTTTAGACAATAAGTTACTAAGTGCCCCAACGATAAATGGGGCAATTATGGGCGGAAGCGGCATAATAACAGGAAATTTTACTGTCGAATCGGCAAATGAGCTTGCACTATTATTGCGAGCCGGCTCTCTCCCTGCCCCGCTTAACATTATTGAAGAAAGAAATATAGGGCCAAATTTAGGGGCTGATTCTATAGAGTCGGGTAAAAAAGCAGGACTTATAGGATTTATAGCAGTATGTATATTTATGATTTGGTCTTACGGTGTACTTGGTTTATTTGCCAATATTGCCTTAAGCCTTGCACTATTATATATTCTAGCTTTACTGTCACTGTTCCAAGCTACTTTAACTCTACCTGGAATTGCAGGAATAATACTAACTATGGGTATGGCTGTTGATGCTAATGTATTAATTTATGAAAGAATTAAGGAGGAACTAAATAAAGGTGTTTCTAATCTTTATGCTATTAGAACCGGTTTTGAATCTGCGTTTGCTACTATTCTTGATTCTAACCTAACTACTCTAATCGTTGCCTCTTTACTTTATATATTTGGAGTAGGGGCAATAAAAGGTTTTGCCGTTACATTAACTATTGGGATCATATCCTCAATGTTTTCAGCGATTATCATTACCAAATTATTAATAGATATTTGGGTAAAATATTTTAAGCTTAAAAAGCTAGGTCTGGTGTAAAAATTATGAAAATGCAATCAAATGTTATAAAAATAATTATAATAATCAGCTTACTAATAGGAGTAGTAGCATTATATTTATTGCTATCTTTAAAAACGCCTAAAAAACCACTTGCCGGTCAAGTTAATATTTATGAAGATAACGTAAAAATCGGCGGTAATTTTGAGCTAATAAACCAGAATGGGGAAATATTTAATAGTGATGAATTAAAAGGCAGCTTAAGTCTCATTTACTTTGGATTTACTAGTTGTCCCGATATATGCCCGACCTCTCTAAACAAAATGACAGAGATTGTAGAAGTTTTAAATAAACATAAAATAGTTATAATACCTATTTTTATCACTATTGATCCAAAACGTGATACCCCTATAGTACTTAAAGAATATCTAAAACATTTTCATCCAAAATTTATAGGTCTTACTGGGAATGAACAGCAGATAAAAGATGTAACTAATAAATTCAAGGTTTTCTATGCTCGTGTAAATAATGAGGATGATGACCCGAACTATATGCTTGATCATTCATCTTTCACCTATTTAATGGATACAAATGGAAAATATCTGAAGCATTTCTATTTAGATTCTTCACCTAAAGAAATTATAGAATTTTTAAGAAATGAATAATTATATATTAGTAGCATATTTATTTACCTTTTTGGTTTTAGCAATATTACTAATCGCAAGTTTTTTAAATTACAAATCACTGAAAAAACAAGAAAAATTTAATGCACAAGAAAGTAAGAAATAGATTAATAACAATAATTATTTGTTTCTGCTCAGCATTTTTAGGAATTGGTATTATACTTTATAATTTAGAAAAAAATATAGTATTTTTTTTGCCACCGTCAAAAATTAATACAATAGAACATGGCAAAGAACTAAGAGTAGGTGGACTTGTTAAAACAAGCTCTATAAATAAAATTGCTGCTGATAAGATAAGTTTTATTATTACCGATAATATTAAGGATTTAGAGATATTATACCAAGGTGTACTGCCTGCCCTATTTCGTGAAGGACAAGGAATTATTGCTATCGGGTGCTTATCGGACGGGAAGTTTATAGCAAAACAATTGCTTACAAAGCATGATGAGAATTACAGACCTACTAGGTAATCATATTGTCATATCCGTGGCCTAGCCTATGAACCAGGCTGTCACCATATGGCTTGGACTACAGGGTCCAGTTTAAAAAATTATGATATTACCCTAAGTTGTTTTTTAGATCACACGATCAAGTCGCAGGATGACACTTGAAAGGCTGATTCTCTATGTAATAATCTTCACGGGAATAACATAAAATAGATGTAGAAATGACATCAAAGCTATATAAAAAATAACCAATCAAATAAAAATATGTTTATAGATAAAATAAAAGCAAAAGCAAATAATGATGAAATAAACGTAATTATAGAAATTCCGATGAATAGTGGACCAATCAAATATGAATTTGACAAAGAATCAGGAGCAGTTTTTGTTGATCGCTTTATGCAAACCACTATGAGTTATCCATGTAATTATGGTTTTATTCCTAATACTCTTTCAAATGACGGTGATCCAGTAGACGTACTAGTTATATCTAATCATGCCGTAGTACCTGGGTCTGTTATTAAGTGTAGAGCCATCGGCGTATTAATGATGGAAGACGAATCAGGACTTGATGAGAAAATAATCGCAGTACCAACCTCAAAGATTGATATTACTTTTGATCATATTAAAGTGCTAAATAATCTATGTGAAATGCTTAGAAAACGTATAGTTCATTTCTTTGAGCATTATAAAGATTTAGAAAAAGGTAAATGGGTTAAAGTTACCGGATGGGAAAATAAAGCAAAAGCAGACGCTTTAATCAATGAAGGCATGGATAGGGCTAGTCGGAGTAAGAATTTATAACATTGCTCGTATGACATTCGATGTCATTCTCATGTGGCATTGTTGATTGGATCAATTTTTTGGTCATTGCAATCAATTTACACCTAAAGAGAATGACATTAATCGATTTTTAAAAGATAGGATAAAAATAAATAGTGACATTATTTCGTTCAGGAGCCGTAGTAGCTTTGTGCACATTAATTTCTCGCATATTTGGCCTCGTGCGTGAACAATTTATCGCATCATTATTTGGCGCTACGCCTATAGGCGATAGCATTAATGTTGCTTTTAAACTACCGAATCTATTTAGAAGAATTTTTGCAGAAGGAGCATTATCCAGTGTATTCATTCCTATTTACAATGAAAAAATGCTGATTTCTAAAAGAGCAGCCAATAATTTTTCAGGCGAGGTCTTTACGCTTCTACTTCTGACATTAATAATCATAATAGCATTAATGCAAATTTTTATGCCGCAATTAATGCTGTTTATTGCCCCTGGCTTTCACGGTAAAAAGGAAAAGTTTGAGCTTACTGTATTTTTATGCCGCATTACTATACCTTATTTAATATTTGTTTCATTAACGGCTTTACTTGGCGGGATACTAAATTCCGTAAAGAAATTCACTGCGTTTGCTTTCTCACCAGTTATTTTAAGTTTATGCGTAATAATTTGTACTTCAATGTTAAATGATTACATGGAATCTACCATTTCAATCAGCCTATCTTTAATAATTGCCGGCATATTACAAGTTTCTTTTATGCTTGTCTGCGTGAAAAGAGCAGATTTAAACTTTCCGATAATTTTTAACCCAAGTGACTCCGATTTAAAAAAGCTTCTAATTAATATGGGACCGGCGACCATTAGCTCCGGCGTTCAACAATTGAATCTTTTTATATCACAATCTATTGCTAGCTTTATTGAAGGTGCTATTTCAATATTAGCTTATGCTGACCGGATTTATCAATTTCCTTTGTCAATAATAGGTACTAGCTTCTCTACTATATTGTTACCTGAGCTGTCAAAAATCTATAAATCAAATGATATAGTATCTGCAAAAAAAATACAGAATAATGCTATTAGAATGGGATTATTATTATCATTGCCTGCTACATTTGGTATTATAATTTTATCTCATCCTATCATTAATATAATATATGAAAGAGGAGTTTTCACGAACCAAGATACTACAAATACTGCCGAGGCTATTTCTGCATTTGCTCTTGGACTGCCTGCTTTTATTTTGGCAAAAATTTTAACCCCTATTTTTTATGCTAACGGAGATACTAAAACACCACTCAAAATAACCTTATTTTCAATAATAATTAATACCATTATGAATTTGCTACTAATGGATTCTTTGAAACATATTGGTATTGCCATCAGCACATCTATCGCAGCTTGGTATAATCTAGGTTTATTATATAGCTATATTACAAGACAAAATAAGCTACACATAGAAGCTGATATAAAACTTTTTTGCAGTAAAATTTTATTATGCTGCATCATAATGTCTGTTGTCATTGCTTTAATAAAACATTATTGTTTAGAATATTTCTATTCGGAATATTTACTGATTAAAGTCTGTATGCTAGGCAGTACAATTGCAGTGGGGATCGGAACATTTTTCGGCACAGCATATTTATTAAAAGTTGCTTTATGATAATAACAAGAAATAAACACCAATCAAATTATCAGGATTTGCTAAAAACCTTATCTATTATAGCAATGATCATTGATCATATAGGTTTATATCTATATCCTGAATTAACAATTATGCGGGTTATCGGTCGTACTGTAATGCCAGTGTGTTGCTTTTTTGCCGGTTATAATTTTCACGATAAACCAAAAACTAAAATAATAATAGCCGGCATTTTGCTACACATATATACTACTGTATTATTTAAACAGTTTATTACTACAAATATTCTAATACCTATCTATTTAGGACAATGTTATATTTACTATTTTCGTAAGTCTTTAATTCGCTTTTTTTATAGAGGTTATTGTCATGTAATTATAATGGTAATATTATTTTATATTAGTTGGTATTTGGTTGACTACGGTACTCTTGTAATTGCTATAATGATCCTTGGATTTATTGCAAAACATGAACAACAAAATTTAAAACTTTGTTGTTTTATAGCAATTTTTAATACGTTCCTGCATTCCACTTTTTTTACTCTTGCAATTCCCTTAAGTAAGTTTAATTTTTCAAATACTGATTTAATTTTAAATCTTAGTTTCTTAACAATTACCTATATATTAATGATCATAAGCAATTATTCACAAAAAATAGCTGTAAATTTAAAATGGATAGGTCGAAATATTTTATATATTTACTGCATACAGATTATGATCTTACAATTTATATTCATATATAAATACACATATGGTTTTAAAAATTGGTAAGTAACCGTTAATAATTAGTGCCAGTCGTTCTAGATCAATATATTTAGATAATATTGATATTACTTATATAGATTTGATAGATTGTCTAATTTCAGATAATGAACAATATAAAGAGCAATTTAGAAAAACAAACTCTTTGAAGTTAAGTTAGATAGTACCGCGCAAAACAATAAATTTCTTAAACGTTTTCGGATTGGTCAGATGCATTTTAGAAAATGGTTCTAGCAATAATAGCATTTTCGGAAACAAAAAAATTTAAACAACTTGCATAGAAGCATATCACCAATGAATTTGGACACAATGTAGAATTATTACAAACTCTAGAAAATGTTGAAGCCCCAAACTCTATTTTGAGGCCATAGGTTCTTGGTTTACGCTAAAAATGATGACTCTTGGAAATAGTGAGCGGACTGTACTTGCTATACTTGCACATGAATTATAGTATATAGAGTCTTATACTACTATATTTTATACAAAACTAGGCTCAATATTTTATAAAGTAAAAAAACATTTCAAAATACATATGCATCTTGATCCGGAACATGAACAAATCAGTATAGATTTATTATATTAATGATTCTTCTTTACTCGCTATTCAAAAAAAAGCTGGGATATGATTTAAGATTCGTTTACTAAACTTGCTGAAATCACACAGGATTAGCTTATCTTTCTATATTTTCATTTTACGTCATTCCTGTGGAGGTATTGTTGCATGGATCAGTTTTACCATCATTGCATGGCAATTAACAAAACAATTCAATAAAAAATTTTGTACATCAGAATTTTTTTATTATCTTTACAGATTGCCAAGCTCCTTTTCATCACTTGCAATGACAATTTGGTATCCACATAACAACACCAATAACAAATGGGAATGACATATTGAAACTAAACCAACTCACCTACTTGTGATTTAGCAAAGAGTTTTATCTGAAAGTCAACAAAATCCAAATTATCTTTTGATCCTATTTCTGCAAATTTATTAGCTTTAAGAAGCAAGTCATAATGCTCTACTAAATCGGCGAAGAAAAATGCGATTTCGCCGCTTTGTTTTACTCCTAGAATCTCACCGCTACTTCGAAGTTTTAAATCCTGTTCAGCAATATAAAACCCATCATTAGTTTGTTTCATTATCTCAAACCTGCCTCGTGCAACTTTCCCGAGTCGCTTAGGATTATATAACAATATACAATATGACTGTAAATTACCTCGCCCTACTCTACCTCTAAGCTGATGAAGTTGAGCAAGGCCAAATTGCTCAGCATTTTCAATAATGATCAAAGTTGCTTCCGGTACGTCTATTCCAACTTCAATAACAGTTGTTGCAATCAATATCTTAATTTTACCTTCCTTAAATTGCTTCATTATGATATCTTTCTGCTCGTTCTTCATCTTACCATGAATAATACCGGTATAGCCTTGATAGATATTTTCGATAGCGTTAAAGCGGTTCATCACATCCATTAATAAATTATCCTCTTCTTGTTTCTCTCCCCTCTCTATCAACGGACATATCCAATATATCCTCTCACTTGCAATAAGCTTCTTATTTATCGCTTCTATAATATGTCCTATTTTATTAGTCGACATAATATTCGTTACAATAGGTAGGCGATTTTTTGGTTTTCCTTGAAGTTTAGAAATAGTCATATCTCCAAACATGGTCAGTGCTAAACTTCTTGGAATCGGTGTTGCGGTCATAACTAAAACATCAGGATTTACCCCTTTATTTATTAGATTCAAACGCTGCTGTACTCCAAATCTATGCTGCTCATCGATAACTATATAACCTAGTTTTTTAAAACTGACTTTTTCTTGAAATAAAGCATGAGTACCAACCAATATTTCAATTTCACCATTTTCAAGCTGAATCATAATATTTTTACGTTTTAGCCCTCGTATCTTGCCTGTAAGTAATCCAATTCTTATATTAGTATTTTTTAAGGCTTTAACAAAAAACTCGTAATGCTGATTGGCAAGCAAATCGGTTGGAGCCATAAGCGTTGCTTGAAATCCAGCTGCTACCACATTTACCATAGTAAGCAGAGCTACTAAAGTTTTACCTGAACCAACATCACCTTGCAACAATCTCATCATTGCTACTTTACCGCTTTGATCAAGTTCTATTTCTTCTATAACTTGCTTTTGGTACGGTGTTAATTCAAATCCTAACTCATTTAATATATTGACTTGAGTAACTGCAGCTTTAGGGAAAATATTACCTTGTCTTCTACTTATTTGCGCACGTACATTAAAAAGAGATATTTGATTGGCAATTAGTTCTTTAGCTGCTAGGTGTTTTTTGGCGTTATTTAAATACCACACCTTGTCATCCCACGGCTTGACCTCGGAATCCATTTTTTCTGAGTTTCCACTTTCACAGGAATGACATAAAGAATGCAATACCTTTAAATTCTGCAATATAACATCTAAATAATCCTTTACCTCTTTATCTTCTAGCACCTTGCATTTCCCTTCAAATATATCTATTGCTTTTATGATATATGAATACAGCTGTTTATTACTAAGTAGATATGTTAAAGAATAAATAGGCTCCTTTTCTTTTGCAAGTTTAGGATTCATAATAAATTCAGGATGCGAAATCTGTAAATGATGATCCAAAAATTGGACTTTACCGCTGATAATATGGGAAGTACCAACCTTTAACTTATTAAAAATAAATGGAGGTGGTCTATGAAAAAATACTAATAACAAAGAACCGGTATCATTACTAGCCATAATTTTAAAAGGCTTGTTACTTTTTTTTGGTAAACTAATGCTCTCAATTACAATTTCTGTTTGGATTATTTCACCGTCTCTAACTTCGGTTAAATTAGGCGATAATATTTTATTTTGATATGAAACAGGTAGATAAAATAATAAATCACGCATATTATTAATACCAAGCCTTTGAAGAGCAGATACGGTATCTTCGCGTATATTAATGAACGTTTTTACAGAAGAGAATAAGAATTTTTCTAGAACAGTTAACATATATAGTCATACATCATTATCTTATATATATGACTATATATTATTAAAAGCAATAGACTATAAACATAATTTTAACTCTAAACAGATCTGAAGATTTTAAAGGCATATCTTCTAAATCTTACTGTTTTATAACCGCCTGAGCAAACTATTGCAAATGTTTCATTTAAATTTAAGCTAAATTCAAAAAATTAACTGCCCCAAATCTACCTTGTTTACAATTCGCCTGTAAAAAGAGTAGTGGTTAATATTTTAGGCTGATTACAAAATGCCTCTTCTAAAGCTAAACTAACAAAATTGAATTCGATTAATTTATTTGCTTTAATTCCAATACTGTAAGACTTAAATTTCTGATTTATGCCGTAATTAATATTAATTTGCATATATTGTTATACACAAAAAAATAGTTCACTAAAACATATGGAGCACTTATCACTCAGTAGCCGGTAAATATTTTACTTCTCCCAAATCAAACATTGGAATATTATTAAGTTTAGTATTTATTATAAATGAATATCCTGAATAGAATAAAAATGAATCAAATAAATCTAAATAAACATATAAATTAATTTTATATGGAGTTAATTGCTTTGACATATGCATTTATATAATTACCGCTTTTATCTTTATCATTAAATTTATTACTAAAATATATCCCAAGCTTGATCTCGCCTTATCTATAAATAACATATGCCATCAGTAGGATTAATGTTGTTACCTATCATATATCTTATTTTTAATATTTTCAGATAGTAAATAACTTGCTTGAATCCTCCCTGTATTAACAATTTATGTATGAAATTGCGAAGCATTAAAATCTTTAGTGTTAAAATATGTTCTACTCTCAAAACGGTCTACCTCATAATTTTGTTACTTTTAAGTCAAATTCTCTTGCAGCACACAACACAATATGACCGCCTAGATTACCTACCATCATCCAAGATGTAGTAAGTACATCTTGTAATATAACTTAAGATATTTATAGCTATATTAGCTGAATCGGCAAATATAATATCATCCAAATTGACTGGAAACTTCTATCAATGACATAGCAACATCGCTATTTGTCCTTGAGGAAATATCTTTATTATAAGTAACTAAGTCTATAACCTCTTTGAGAATTTTCTTGAATTATTATATCACCATCAATATTTGATTCAGTTGCTAATACTAACTATAAATATAAAAAAATTAAGCAGCGATGGTTAATTTAAATTTATTTAATATCATATCATTATATTAATCAAAAGTAACTATAATATATAGTACTTTAAATTTATAAATTATTTTTTAATATATTGAACTCTCGCATGTCCTTGACTTCTTTTAAAGATCCTTCTAATTTCTTAAATAATAGATATTAAATAATTAAAAATTTATGAATAAAATCTATCCTTCAGCTTAAACTGCTCTTGAAGAACTGCTCTAGGCATGACTATAATATTCAGTGGTTTTGGTTTTTATAGTATTCCTAAATTATTTAATAAATGCACTTCTTAAAAGCAATGTTCATAATTTAACAATTAAGCACTAATTTGTAGTATTGACAATTTCGGACTCAGATTACTTCTTTAAGCTACACAAACAAAAAATGATTTCTCTTCGTATGTTGGAGAAAATAAGATTTGCGAACAACAATATCTTGATAAAATCTTAGAACTTTAGCTGAGCAAATTAGAGCAGCGTGCATGGGAATTACAGCTTTTTTACTAAAACCAGTATCGGTACAATTGTAGAGGAAGGTAAAGAAACAAAGGAATTTAATGGCAAGAAATATATAATGGACAATACAACTTCAAGCTGACCTTGCTATTATTCAAGGCTTGAAAGCTAATAAAATCAGCAATGATACAATAACAAGAAATTTTAATGTAGTACTGCTTTAAGCCACGGTTTGTAAAAAGTAGAGGCACTAGTTGAGGCATGAGGCAGGGAACGTGACCATAATAATATTGATACACCTAATATTTTCATATAGCGATTAATAGTAGGTGACCAATATGAGAAACATATTGAGCAAGTTAACCATAAGAAAATAATAAACTATAGAGTAAAGAAGAAATTTATCGAATAACCACAGAGGAACTTAAAAAATGGTTATATTTCAATCTTGGTATAGGTATACCTAATCATATTGCAAACTATATTCCTAAAAGGATGAATGTAATATTTTAAAGAGAAACTGTTATACTTCTTGGTATAGGACCATTTCTGTATAAGGTGAAGAAGATCCTCATTTAATTAACGTTAAGTACACTATACACTGCATTATCTGAAAGTAGCAATTTCAACAGTAACTTTGTATTTTGCATAATCAGAGAGACTCGCATATTGAGCTCACTATTTTAGGTGCTATGCAAGTCTCACAAAAAGGTGCTCTTGCCAAATGGACTATCCAAGGCAAAAATAGTTAAGTATATGGGAGGAACTATGGATTTGGTCGCTAACACTATTAAAGAGTAGTAATAATGGAACATAACACAAAGGACTGTGGAGCTAAATTATTAAAAGAGTACCACTTTCCGTTAACAGACAAAAAAGTAGTTAATAAAAAATTACCTATCTTGGAATTTTTGATATTGATAAAGATGAAATATTATTAGTTAGAAAAGTCGACTATGTTACAGTTGAAGAAATAAAATCTAAAACCGCAGCCGAGTTTAACATAGAGAATAAAATGGTAAAAGTAGCGTATATTATTAGTGGATACGGTCATACTGCAAAAGTAGCTAAAGGAATAAATAAGAGTGTAAAAGAAACAGGAACAAATGTTTTTATTATACAAATAAATAAAGATAAACTTGACAATATTGATTAGGATTTATTAGACAATGCAGATACTATAACTTTTGGAGTCCCAACTTAATATTGGGAATTTAGAAAAACCATTTAAAATATTTACTACTTTAACAATAATGAGCTGATCAGCAATGGCAAAACAAAATAGCTTTAGCTTTTACTAGCCCTACTTCTTATTCAGGCGATCAGTTAGTTATACAAGCATTCAACAATTACTTCATTTTGCATTGTATGATTTTGGTTGGACAAGATGAAGCTGCTGCCCATTATAAGATGACTGATTCCGACAAAATTAACAGGTTGCTGGCCAGAATTTATGATTCAATCTAACCACAAATCTCCCCACTGATTACTCCTACCCAAGGTGATCTAAAAACTGGTAATGTATTTGAAGAAATTTAAAGCGTACTTCAGTATCGTGTTCTATGTCATAACAAAGCACACTTAAAGAAATAATTTCTTAATTAACTTCTCACAAATGATGTTTTTTTTGAACTTTTGTCACTTACAACTTTTTGAGCATGCTTAGCATTTCTAGCATCTCTTTCTCCTTTAGTTTTTAGAACCTTTGATTTAGTACTCACATCACTCCAGTTACCACTATCACTATCGATTTCACTGCCACTACTGCTATCACTCATCTCCATAGCGACTCTTCGTGCTAAAATTGATGCAAATTCATTATTATTAATATTCTGAGCAGGCTTACTAAGAGAATGTGCAACCGGTTTCCCTGTATTAGGGTCAAATTCAACTTTTTTTAGTTTGTGCTCACCTCTTATGGATTGCAGCAGTAAATCTCTAGAGTCCTGTACCTTTGCATCCATTTTTACAACTTTTCTTAGGTTTTTTGGTCCTACTATTTCTTTCATTAAATCAGCAGTATCTATAGAAGGATGTGGTTGGTTTTCTGGTTTTTTAACTGTAGTAGCTTCTATAGGCTTAGATAATGTCTCAGTCTGAGCTGGAGGCATAGGTGGTGGAGGTGGTGGAGGTGGTGGAGGTATATTATTTTCCAAAGATTCAGTTAGAGACAAGGTTGTTAATATTGGTTCCTTTTTTGAAGTCATATTATGCTTTGCAAGATTACTTACTACCTTTTGCAACTCTTCGTTGTCAGATAACTTCACAATTATATCATTAATATTACTTTCTTTATTTTCAATTAATTCATCAAATTTATGCTTTATTTTATATAATTGTTCATCAATCTTTCTAATTGTTCTAGTATTATTTTCTTTATTTTTTGCCAAAACCTGTTCACTATTATTTACAAAAACATTTTTAACATTTTGCCAAATATTATTTAATTTTTCAAAAAATGTATAAGGGACTTCTTCCCTAATTTCAGCAACTTGTTTTTGTATTTCTTTAAGCTCTTTAATATTGGAATTTTCAGATATTAAATTTCGGATGTTTTGTTTTGTAGTATTTAAAGAATAATATTGCTTCTCTAGTTCTTCAGCATTAATGAATTGTAAGGGATTTGTTATATGTAGCGCCGAGAATCGTTCAGGTTTACTCTTATAACTAAAGAATACTTCTGCTAATCTTTCTCTTTGATCTTTAGATAAATCTTTTTTTGCTAAATCCTCAAAATTTTTTTTGATTTCTTCTTGTAATACTTGCTTTAAAGGTGCCGATTCTTTCGTTATATTATATATCTTATTATCAATATCTTTTAATATCTTGTCATTACGCTTTATTGCTTCGCTTGTTAACTGCTCTTCACTTTTTATAAAAATATACTTTATATTAGAAACTGTTTTTACAAACATTTTAAACCAAGGCAATGATCTGTTATGTTCTCTTTCTAGCTCTTTAGTTTTATTTTGTATTTCAATTAAACCTTGCAACTTCTTATTTTGTTCACATAATTCGTTTACTTGTCTTAGTATCGTATTTAAAGCATTATTTTCTTGAGTTAATAATTTATTTATATCTGTTTCTTTAACCATTATCTACACTTACTATAAATGAATCCATAAACTATAGTAAATTTCTAGTACAAAAGCAAACAAAAAGTCAGTTTTTATGTTAATGTATTCTTGATAAATGAAAATTAGATAGATGAAGTTTAATTAGTATCGTTAACGTAATTTTATAGATGATAAGCCGACAAGAGCAAATATAACTGAAATAATCCAAAATCTTATTACGACTTTTGATTCTGCCCAACCGTGCTTTTCAAAATGATGATGTAATGGTGCCATCTTAAATATTCTTTTGCCTTTAGTAGCTTTAAAATAATATACCTGTAAAATTACAGATGCTGTTTCCAGAACAAATAAGCCACCAACTATACTTAATACTACTTCATGCTTAGTAATAACACTAATAATGCCAAGTATACCACCAAGACTTAAACTACCGGTATCACCCATAAAAACTTCTGCAGGCTGTGAATTGAACCATAAAAATCCAAGGCAACTACCGACTAAACCCGCACATAACACTGTTAATTCTCCGGTATTCGGTATATAAGTTAGCTGCAAGTAGTTCGAGTAAATTAGATTTCCTACTAAATAACTTATTAAAGCAAAAGAACCGGCAGTAAAGGCAATAGGAACGGTAGCAAGCCCATCCAGCCCATCCGTTAGATTCACGGCATTAGAAGAGCCAACTATAACAAATATAGCAAAAACTATATAAAAATAACCAAGATCCAAGCTTAAATTTTTAAAAAACGGTATATTAAGCAAATGACTCGGATTTTTATCTGTATATTCTAGTAAAATACATATGATTAAACTAATAATTCCTTGCAATAAAAGTTTACTTTTGCCTCTTACCCCATAATGGCTGTTTTTAGTTATCTTAGCATAATCATCTATAAACCCTATAATACCAAAACTAATAAAACCAAATAATGTAATCCAAATATATTTATTAGTTAAATCAGCAAGTAATAAAGTAGCAAGACAACTAGATAAAATAATTATAATACCCCCCATAGTTGGAGTACCTGCTTTCGTTTGATGTGATGCAGGTCCGTCTAAACGTATAGGCTGACCGTTTTTTTGAAGAGTCCGTAAAAATTTTATCAACATTGGACCTGTGGTAAAACTAAGGATTAGAGTTATAATAACAGCAAGACCGCTACGAAAAGTAATATAGTGAAATAAATTCGCTATATGTGAATTATGAATATGAGGTAGTAAAAGATTGTATAACATTTGTAGATTTAAAGTATATTTTGTCGCAAAGGTATTGTGACATGGTTCGAAAAACGTACTCAGTATCATTATGATCAAATCAAAGGATGACAACCATTTCACCAAGCCCTACAATATTAGAAATATCCTAAAGTATTTATTTATAATAATCAACAATCTTATCAAGTTTTATACCTCTTGAACCTTTTATTAATATAAGTTCATTATTTTTAAATAAATCCGTTATATTTGGAATTAATTCATCAACATTTTTAAAAAATTTTTTAGCTATTTTGGAAGGTAGTAAATCATAAATATATTTAGTATTTCTTCCTACTAAAAAAACTTTAGAACAATCTGCATCTAGTATGTACGGTACTAGCTCTTTATGTAATGCCTCTGAATTTTGTCCAAGCTCTAGCATATCACCTATTATAGCGGTTTTATTTTCAGCAGGTACTTGTTTTAAATATTCTAATGCAGCTTTCATTGACTGCGGACTTGCGTTATAGTAATCACAAATTATACAACAATTTTGTATATTGATAATTTCCCCTCTTCCTCTAGTAGGAGTAATATTTGCTAAGTGATTTACAGCTATATCTAAATTTTTACCTAGTATATCGATAATTAAAAGTACACCTATATAATTTTCGGCAAAATGCCGAGGAATGAACGGTATAGTTATCTCTAGGGGTTTATTATTTATCTTATATTTTAAATGAACTTGCTTGCCTAGATTTACATATAAGGTTAATTCTGCAGATGTATTATGCGATGCACCGAAATTATATATTTTATCAATAGATAGATTTTTTAATATTGATAATATTTTGTTATAGCAATTAGTATCGGCATTAATAATAGCAATATCATTTTTACTAAAACTTTCAAAAATCTCACATTTAGCTTCAGCTATATCCTCCAGTGAGTTAAAAAACTCTAAATGAGCTTCCGAAATATTTGTAATCATAGCAATATTCGGCTTTAATATTTGAACCAGCTCCCTTATTTCGCCTTTATGATTCATGCCGAGCTCAAAAATAGCATATTCCGTATAATCAGGCATTGAAGCAAGATTAATGAGTAACCCCAAATGGTTATTGAAGTTACCTCGGCTAGCAAAAACTATACCTCTTATATAATTTACTTTTAAAGGTAATTTGTACATCAATCCAGTACCTGCATCCTCAAGTATTTTTTTGTACACTACAGTGCTGCCTTCCGTGTTTCCTTCAAATTCCTTTTTATTAGCTTCGTTATAGAAGAGATCTAATGATTTATAACTAGTCTCAGTTAGTAAGGTTTTTAAAGCTCCTTTAGTAGAGGTTTTACCGACACTACCAGTGATAGCTATGAATTTAGCTTTTGAAGATCCGCGTTTATACAAAGCCATTTTTTGTAAAGCTTCAAAACAATTATCTACTAAGATCATTTTGTTTTTATCTACTATATCTATGTGCTTGCTAACAATAACGACACTTGCTCCTTTATCTATTGCATCTAGAACATAATCATGACCGTCACCATTACCTTTAAGTGCTATGAATAAATCACCGTGTTTAACGTCTTTGGAGTTAAATTGCACTTCATTACAATTGATAGAATTAGATATTGTTATACCTAGTGCTTTACTTAGTGTTTCAGAGTTCCAAATCATATGTTAGTTTATATTATTATATTTCAGCATTATTGGTTTTTACTCTGTCATTCCATAGCTACAACCACAGAATCCAAAAAACAATTTAAAATACTAATACTTATTAGTATTTTAAGCTGGGTCCCGTGATCAAGTCACATCATTACAATTTATATACTTCTTCACAACTTCAGCATCATCAAAAGGTATTTTCTTATCACCTATAATTTGGTAATTTTCATGACCTTTGCCGGCAATTAGTAATATATCGTATTGTTTTAAATTATTTACACCATATTTAATAGCTTCTTCTCTATTTTCTATTTCTATATAATGTGCTTTATCTATACCGCTTATGATTTCAGCTCTAATAAGCTTTGGATCTTCAAGACGTGGATTATCATCTGTAATTATGACGTTATCGGCAAGTTTTACGGCTATTTGCCCCATAAGACTTCTCTTTGTTTTATCACGATTGCCTCCACAGCCAAAAATTACATTTAACTTACTGCCTAGTACCTGAATATTTTTTAGCTCTAGTAAAGCTTTTTCAAGAGCATCGGGAGTATGAGCATAATCAACAAAAATGTTAGTGTTTGCTATTCGCTGCATTCTGCCTTTTACCGGTTTAACCTCTACCAAAGAACCTATAACTTTATCAAGAGCAATACCGGTATAATACCCACTAAGAGCAGCAATCAATAAATTGCTAGCCTGAAAACTACCGACTATTGACGTATTAAAACTATATTTACTATTATTAAATGTAAAATCAATACTTTGTCCGTTTAAAGAACTATTAACTCTAGTTATTTTTAAACATCCATTTATTCCAACGGTTATAAATTTAATATTAAGCTTATTTAAATAAGCTTTAATCAACTCTATTTCTTCTATATCAGAATTTAATATGGAAATAGAGTGCGGTAATAAATGATCGGTAAATAATTTTAGTTTAGCAAGTAAATAATTTTCTTTTGTATGGTGATAATCTAGATGATCCTGACTAAAACTAGTAAAACATGCTATATTTACTTTTTCTTCCCCAAGTCTTGCTTGATCAAGACCATGACTAGAAGCTTCAAAAGCTAAATATTCTATACCTACTTCAGCTAAATTATGTGCAATTTTTCTAAAACTTAAATAATCGAATGTGGTTAATTCTGGTACATCATGTATAAAGCAATCACAACCAAAAACTTCTACGCCTATCGTACCTATAGATGCAGCTTTCTTTCCAAGTAATGAATATAATTGAGCTATATAAGATACTACAGAACTTTTGCCATTAGTACCCGTAACGGCTATCAGATTCTTTGGTTTCTTAGAGTAAAAGATTTCTATCACTTCATATAAAGCTTTGCGTAAATCTTCTACATAAATTACTTTATTTATAGCAGTATTTTTTTCATTATCTGTAATTACTAATACTGCACCTTTATTTAAAGCATCATTTATAAAGTCATTTCCATCAACATCTTGTCCTTTTATAGCAAAAAAGACCTCGCCTTCCTTAATGTTTCTAGAGTTAGTCGACAAACCTTTTACGTTATGTTGTTGAAATAATTGTTTTAGATCGAAGAGCATATAGTTTCAATTAAATAGATGTCATTTTTATAATTTTTATTTCATTCCCGAGAAAGCTGGAATGACATCCTAAATGTTCATACTACATATATAGGCGCAAACCACAGCATGATAATGTCCTCAAATCACCGCTAAAGTCCAAAGTAATCGATTTGCCTCAACAATTATATTTTTATCTACTAATTTCTTGATAAATACTAACCTATTATCAGGCTTTATTTTAGCTTGAGAATGATATATGCTAACAAATTTTAGAATTTTATCAGCCATATCAGCATTTTTATAAAATTTAATCACAAACCCGTTATCTCCTGAATCTAGATTTTCAATATTTAACTTAAAGCATAATAACTTTATTTTTACAATATCAAGTAAATTATTAAACTCAGTTGGTAGTGAGCCGAATCTATCAATCATCTCATCTTTAAATTTCTCTACTTCTACCTCATTACTTAAATTACCTATTCTCCTATATATCCCGATTTTGAGAGCTGAATCGGATACATAGTAATCTGGAATAAAGACGGATAATCCCAAATTAATAGTTGGGATAAACGGTTGTTCTGAAACAATCGGTTCATCCTTAAAAAGAGCTATTTGTTCTTCCAGCATTTCTTGATAGAGTTCTGTACCTACTTCTCTAATTTGTCCTGATTGTTCTTCACCGATCAAATTACCGAAACCTCGTAAATCCATATCATGGCTTGCAATAGTAAAACCTGAACCTAAAGCACAACTATTTTGTATTATCTCTAAGCGTCTTAAGGAGTGCGACGTCATTTTTTTATGACTTTCTACTGTTAGATAAGCATAGCCTCGCATTTTACCTCGACCTATTCGACCACGTAACTGATATAACTGACTAAGACCAAGCATATCTGCTTTATGTATAATCATGGTATTTGCACCTTGTATATCAATTCCTGATTCTATAATAGTAGTTGAGACTAGTATATCAAATTTACCAGCATAAAACTCGCTCATAACCTCATCAATTTTATTAGGTGGCATTTTTCCATGAACTATTTTATAGCTTAATTCCGGCACAATTTGTTTAAGCTGTTGCTCAATATTAAGGATATCGCTAATTCTTGGAACCACATAAAAGCTTCTTCCACCTCTAAAATGTTCACGTAATAATGCATCTCTGATAATAACGGGATCAAAAGGCATAACGGATGTACGCACTTCTAGCCTGTTTAAAGGTGGCATTGCAATAATGCTTAGTTCTTTTAGACCGGTCATTGACATTTGAAGTGTTCTAGGAATCGGTGTTGCGGACATTGTAAGTACGTGAGAGGAAGATTTTAATTGTTTTAAAAATTCTTTTTGACCGACACCGAAATGCTGTTCTTCATCAATTATTAACAATTTTAAATTAAAAAATTTTGTATTTTTATGTAATAAAGAATGAGTACCTATTATTATATTTATTTTACCGCTTTCAAGTTCTGATCTTATAATCTTTGCTTCTTTAGCACTAATAACGCTGGACAATTGTTTGATATTTAAACCAAAACCCTTAAACCTTTCTATAAATCTTGAAACATGTTGACTACATAAAATAGTTGTCGGTACAACTACAGCTACTTGAGGCAAATATTCATTTAAAGATTTTGCTACCATAAAGACAGCACGCATGGCTACCTCTGTTTTACCAAAACCTACATCACCGCATATTAACCTATCCATTAACATACCACTTCTTAGATCTTCTCTAATATCGTTTATAGCGTTTAATTGGTCTTCTGTTTCGCTGAAAGGAAAATTAGCACAAAATTTATTATATTCTTCAAGATCAAATTCAACGGAAGCATTAGCATGAAGTTTTCTTTTAGCTGCTACTTGTATTAAATGCAGTGCTATCTCTTTTATACGGTTTTTAAGTTTTGCCTTACTTCTTTGCCATGAGACGCTACCAAGCTTATCAAGCTCTGCATTATCATTGCCATATTTCTTTATTACCTCTATATTTTCAACGGGTATATATAATTTATCATTACCGGCATATAAAATCTTTAAGAAATCATGCAGTTTGCCTTTAATTTCTAAAGCTTCCAGCTTTAAAAACTGCCCTATCCCATGATCTTTGTGAACAACAAACTCCCCTTCAACTAAATTATCAAGCTCTAACAAAATATTTTTAAGTTTTTTATTAGTGTTTATAGAGCTAGGTTTTTCTTTTAATAGTTCGCTTACTGTAATAAATAAATATTCTTTAGTATAAAAACTTTGATTTAAAGGTAGTAGGGCAATATTTATTATACCTATTTTAACCTCATTTAATTTATTTATTTCATTATATGTATATTCATAATTTTGGATAATGCTTTTCACTCTCTCAAGACCGCTTAAAGAAGCTGCACCTATCACGATTTTTTTAGAAGAATGAACTTTAATAAGCTCAAATAATTTATCAAAAACCGTTTTCTTTTCTATAAAACTTGTAGAGCTAATATTTTCAATTAGAGTTGCTTTCTCGGAATTTTCATAACTAATTAATATATTATTCTTTTGTTCAAGTAATTCAATTATTTCGGAGACAGTGAAATATAACCTAGTCGGGGAAAGAGTAGGATAGAAACTATTAAATTTATTCGCCTCTGATCTTACCGAATAAAAATTGTTATAACTATGTTCAAACTCTAAAATAGCCTTTTTTGATAAATTATCAAATATAATAATAGGATCGTTTAGGTAATCTACTAAGTTAGAGTAGGAATTATAAAATAACGGGAGTAATTGTTCATATCCCGAAAATTGTCTTCCCGATATTACCGCCTCATATAAAGAATTATCAGTATAGTTAACTCCAAAATGTCGTAAATAATTATTCTTAAAATTACCTATAGTTTCGCTGTTTAACACTATCTCATTTGCAGGACTAATAACTAACTCTGTGCAGGATTTAGTAGAAATTTGCGTATCAATATCAAATTCTTTAATAGATTCAATATAATCCCAGCTAAAATTAATTCTATAAGCTTTAGGACCGGGCAATATTATATCAATGATTTCACCTCTCACTGCAAATTCCCCGACATCAATAGTACTCGTATTTCGCTTAAAACTATTTTCTACTAGAAACATAGCAAGTTCATCTGTAGTAAATTTCATTTTAGGGGATAATTTCAAAAAGTACTTAGAAAAAAAATCTTTCGGGGGCAATTTGTTTAATAAGTTCGCTGCATGAGTGATAAGTAGTTTACTGTTACTATTATTTGTTGTTAGCTTAGTTAATGTTTCTGCACGTTTAGATAAAATACTAGGACTTGGAGATGCATGATCATACGGCATAGTATCATAACTTGGAAAATAATAAATATTTTCATTAGAAGAAAAAAATAAAGCTTGCTTGTATAATTGCAACACATCTTCTTCATTGCTTACACTCAAGATAAAATCTTGCTTAAGATTCTTAGTAAAATTATCAATTGTAAAAAAAGATTTGGCAGTTGCCGGGAATTTTTGTTGTAACATTATGGTAGGAATTTATACTTTAGCTATTTTGCGTAATTTATCAATTATTTCAATATCTAGATAAGAAGGCGCAGAAGATTTATTATTAATCCAATTATAAAGATCATTATCATTTTGATCAAGTATCAAAGCATAGCGTTCAAGTTTTTTTTCATTCATCAAAGATAGATACTTTTCAGCAAAACTACCAAGTATATAATCCATTTCTTTACATCCGCGATTTTTACTAAGATAAAGAAGTTTTTTTTGTAAAGAGTTTTTATTTAATTTATTCATGATATAAAGCCTTGCAAAAAATTTTTATAATAATATTATTAAAACTATCAGATACCAAGATCATTTTAAAAATGCTTTAAAAACATGGCATGGTCAATAAAGTTATTTCAATTAATAATTAAAGAGATTTATAGCAAAATTAATAAGATTCTTGAAAGAAGAGTTAATCATATTTCAAAAAATCTTATAATTTGCAGCACGAAACCATTTTATTAGTTTTAAATTAACTATCTGGGGGATGGTTAATTCTATTTCATGGAATAACTATGTATAGGACTATAAGAAAAAACATATAGTATATTATCATAGTTATCCATTATAGTATGGATAATAAAAAACCGTTATAAAGTACTAACTAAAGTAATATAAGAGTAATACTAATCTGATCATTTGTACATTTTTGTATCAATTCCGCCTCATATAGCAGTAAATGAGTTTGTACAAAAAGCAAAGAGAAGAAGAACATCAGAAATCATATAACAAGAATTTCCTAAGTTGAAGAAAATATATTAGGAAAAACATTTTTGGGTAGGAGGCTATTTTAGTACAACAAGTGGTCATATTACAAATTTAGGTAATTAATGAGTACATAAATAACCATACAGAAGCTTATCAGCCATCTTCAATTTCTAATTATTTAGATTGAAGTAGCTTTAGCGTAATTCTATAGCACTTCTAGTGCTGCTATCCCAACCTATCGGCTCCTCCAGCCTATAGTAGTTGAGTTTGTGGTCATGCCATAAGTACTCTAATAAATCCATATTCTACATGGGTAGTTCTATTAATTTTTATTATCAATAACAGAAAAAAGCGTAAATATGTCGGTTCAAAATATCTGTTCTACCAAAGCTTATGATGATATACTGATTTTAAACTATAATGATTTTCTTGTAGAAGTTAGGACTAGAAAAGAATGGCAACAAGTAAGAATACCGTTTTTAGATAAAAAAAATAAAGTGATCTTTCTAAGTTGGACCTTGAATAAAGATTTCAAAGCTAATTTTTTATTAACGATAAAATTCATGCAATAATATTTTTCTGTATCGTTCCAGATATAGATTATTTACGGCAACAATTTTTATAGCTAATATAGGTTTAAAAATTGTTATAATATTAGTGATGGTTTTAAAGGAAACAATCACAATAAAGGCTGGAAACAAAATAACTTACCGTGGCAGTTTTAA